>JAFGTL010000587.1 GCA_016934125.1 Candidatus Hydrogenedentota bacterium | reverse complement strand
CTGATGATCATCGGCGACGTGCCCATCGCCTCCGGCCTCAGCAGTTCCGCCAGCCTCGAAATGGCCGCCCTCGTCCTCTTCGAAACCCTCGGCGGATTCCACATCGACGGGCCCGAAGGGCCGAAGCTCGGCCGGCGCGTCGAAAACGAGTTCCTCGGCCTCAACAGCGGCATCATGGATCAGTTCATCGTGCGCATGGGGCGCGAAGGCCATGTCCTCTTCCTCGACTGCCGCTCCCACGACTACGAACTGGTTCCCGTCGCCTTTCCCGGCGCCAAGTTCGTCATCGCCGATACCTGCGTCAAACGCGGGCTGACGGCCTCGAAATACAACGAGCGCGTTGCTGAATGCACCGAGGCCGTCGAGCGGATGCGGGAGATCACCGGGAAACCGGCCACCCACCTGCGCGATTGCGATCTCGACGATCTCGACGCGAGCCAGAGCGCCATGCCCGACACCGTCTTTCGCCGGGCGCGCCACGTCATCACGGAAGACGAGCGGACTCAGGCCGCCTGCGCGGCCATGCGCGCCGGCGACGCCGAAGCCCTCGGCGTCCTCATGAACGCCTCCGATGCGAGCCTCCGCGATGACTACGAGGTCACCTGCCCCGAACTGGACGCCATGACGGAGGTCGCCCGCGCCATCCCCGGGTGCTTCGGCGCCCGCATGACGGGCGCCGGATTCGGCGGTTGCACCGTCAACCTTGTTGCTTCCGATGCCGCCGACGCCTTCTCCGAGCGCCTGATGCGCGAATACCAGGCACGCACCGGCATGGCCGGCGCGGTGATCGTGTCGTCTCCGGCACCTGGCGCGTCTCCCGTCGAAGTTGACGCGTAGCGTCCCGCGCGGCATACCCCTTCGTCGTTGGGCGGCGTGTCCGGGCCCACGAGGTATCTCTTTTCGCCCCAATTGGTTATGCTGTAGCCCCGCCCGCCGCGTTTGGTGTTCGAGGCCCCGGTGTGGCATAATCCCATGGGACCGGCGGGGAAACCGCGCCGCTTGTGTTTCGGGGTGAGCGAATCGAGAGTTGAGGGTCGTTGCGCGGCGGGTTTCTCCGCCCATGGATGGAGAGGGTACGCAGGGGGCACACACCGCGAACTGCGTCACGGGGCGTTGAGCACGGCGTTCCAGAGTTGCGGTTGTTTACCGCTCCGACGCCCGAGGCTGACGCAGGGCCCATATGCTTGCTGGAAATGTGGAGGCACGACGATGCGAGCTAGACGTTCCGATACCGAGCGCGGGTTCACGCTACTCGAACTGACGATTGCCGTCGCGGTGTTCATCGTCATTCTGGCGGCCACCGCCCAAGCCCTCGTTTCGTACTACGTCACCATGGACATCCAGAACCAGCGCGTCGCCGCCGTGCGGAACTGCACCGGTGTGATCAGCGCCATGCGCAGCGTGCGCGACGCGAATCCCGGCGATTTCCCGGACGCCATTGTGGATCAGTGGCCCGACGGCGCGGTCGTTTCGGGCGCCGGTTCCCTCCCGCAGGAGCAGATTACAGTTCATTACACGGATTCCACCGCGAATCCGCTCGAGGTCACCGTGACGAGCCAGTGGGCCGACTTGCGGGGCCGTTCCCTTACGACCTCCGTGTCCTCCCTGCTCACGGACAGATAGGAGACGACGCCTCATGCGTAACCAGGGGTTCACCCTTCTCGAACTGATGATATCCCTCTCGATCCTCGCCGTCATCGGCGCGCTCGGGCTCGTCGCCCTGAACTCGTCCACCTCGGCGATGGCCGTGTCCCAGGCCAAAGGGGACGTGCAGCGGGGCGTCCGCGATGTCGTGCTCGCGATGTCGCGCGAACTCCAGCTCGCCTCCAACAACGGCGATGCCTCCCTCTCGCCCCCCCTTGTCCCGGTCGCCATTGTCGACAATCCGGCCACTGGAAGCCCTGTCGAGGTGGTATTCCAGGTGCCCGCGGACGGAACCGGGCGCGTGTGGAGCCGGGCCATCCGGTTCCGTTTTGAGAACGAGGATACGAACGGAAACGCCCGGCTCGATTCCGGGGAGGATCTGAACGGCGACGGGCTTTTGCAGCGGCGGGTGATGCGCCTTCAGGATCGCAACGGGGACGGCGACTTCTCCGACGGGGGCGAGCAGTCGCCCGTCGGCGGCTTCAACAACTTGAGCAATGTCCAGTTCAACCTGGCCGGCGATCTCCTCACCGTGACGGTGACCGCCACCCGGCTGGTGGGAACGCGCCGTACCGCGCCCGTCACCGCCACATCGTCAAACCGAATTTACCTCGTCAACTGACTTCGCTCCAGGGAGGCGGCGCCTACACCACCCGTTCGAGGAACTGCCGGGAGCGCGCGTTCAGTCTGCGCCAGTCATCGATCCGGTATCGATTGCCGTCCACGTCGGCGATGAGGAGTTCGCCATCCCCGAGAGACACGATGGCGTCGCGGAGTCCTTTTGCCACGAACTCCTTCCGGCCACGGTCGGTTTCCGCATCCACGTACACCACGCCGTACTGCTCGCGAAGACTCCAGATTTCCTTGATCGTCG
>JAFGTL010000586.1 GCA_016934125.1 Candidatus Hydrogenedentota bacterium | reverse complement strand
GGCCCGCAACGTGGCCATCGAAGCCGACGTCAGTTTCCACGACGCCGGCGCGCCGGCACTCGTGTTCCGTGTCGAGGAGGACGGCGGCATTGCGCACGGCATGTGCGCGGTGGTCGTGTCGGCCCGGGGCGTGTTGTTGTGGCGCCTGCTCGACGACAGGTGGTCGCTCGTGAGCGAAGTGCGGAAGCCCGTAGCGGCGGACGCGGTGCACGTGTTGCGCGTCGTGGCACGGGGCGATACAATCGCCGTGAGTCTGAACGGCAAGCGGCTCATCAGAACCCGGGGCCGAATGCTCCGGGGCCGGGGATTGGTGGGCATTCTGGGCCGGGACGGCCCCTGCCGGTTCTACGCGGTGCGCGCTCGGGCGCTGGACTGAAAAGGGTGCGCCGCACGACGGGCCGGGCCGCCGGCCAGTGTGGCGCCAGACGCAATCGGGAGTCAACGGGTGAACGCAATCGCGGTGGTCATGGTGGTGGTGTCGTCGCTGGGCGCAGCGGCTGGGGACGGGGCCGCCGTGGCAGGCCGGATCGTGGATCCCGACGGCGAACCCATCGCCGGGGCCCGGGTGTTTCTCGAGCCCGGGCTGGCCGATCCCCTCATCGAGGCGCGGTCGGGGCCGGACGGCGCATTCCGCTTCGATGACGTCCCCCCCGGGCTGGTGGGCGTGCTGGCCATTGCGGATGGGTTCGCCTATGGCGGCACGAGCGTCATGGTTCGCGTGGCCGAGACGGTGTCGGACATCGAGATCGAGCTGTCTCAGCCCGGTTCGGTGCAGGGCCGGGTGGTCAACACCCAGGGCGAACCCGTGGCCGGCGCGCAGGCCACCCCCGTGTTGCTCCTGGGCACGGCCAAGGTTGGCGTGCCGCTGGCCAAACTGACGCTGTTCGGCGAGGACGACTGCCTGACGGACGAAGACGGGCGGTTCACGCTGGGCCGGTTGCCCGAGGGCGGCAAGGTGGCCCTCAAAATCAGCCATGCCCTGTATGCGCAGGAGGCGTTCCCGGAGGTGCCTGTCGGCGAGGAGAACCTGCGCGTGACCCTCGAAAGCGGCGTCGTCGTCGAGGGAACGGTGCTGGCACGCGACAGCGCCGTGCCGGTGGCGAACGCCGGCATCGCCATCGCCAACGCCCGGCCCCCGCACGACACGGTGTTGACGCGCACCGAATACGGCGGCCGGTTCATGGTGCGGCTGAAACCCGGCGTATATTCCTACCGGGCCGCCGGCAACCAGTTGTCGAGCCCCGGCTGGGAGAAACTCACCGTGACGGGCCGGCAGCAGACGCAGCCGGTGACGCTGTACGTGGCCGGCACGGCCGAGGTGCACGGGCAGGTGCTCGACGCGGCATCCGGCGAGCCGGTGGCCGGGGCGAAGCTCGTGCTGCTCGCCTTCGGAAACCGGGCCGCCGTCGCGACGACAGGCCCGTCGGGCGAGTATTGCATGGCGGCCGTCGAGGGCGAGAACGTCGTGCGGCTCGAATCGGCGCCCGGCTACATGCTCCCGCAGCGCTCCGCCATCCGCGTGCAGGCCGTCCAGGGCCGAGCCGTCGAACTCGATCCGTTCTGGCTCGCCGCCATTCCCGAGTTCAACGTCCAGATCGTCGACGAAGAATCGAAGCCCGTGCCGGGCGTGATCGTGACGCTCGTGCGCCCCCGGCAGTACCGGTGGCGGGTGAGTGACGCCGACGGCCGGGTTCGCCTGAGCGTCGCGTCGATCGAGGCCGGCACGCGCGTGATCGGCCGCGCCGAGCATCCGGATCGGCCGCTCGGTGCGCTGTTCGCCCTGCGCCGGGAGGACGCGGCCGATGCCCGGGTGCAGTTGCTCCCTTTGTCGGCGGTGAAGGGACAGGCGGCCGATGATCGGGGCCGGCCCATCGAAGGCGCGGTGGTGGGCGGGCTGTTTCAGGACGATCCGGACGACGAGCCCATCGCCCTCTGGCATGCCGTGAGCGGCAAGGACGGCGTGTTCCGCTGGGAGGGGCTCGTGCCGTTTGTGCCCATGGTGTGCGTGGCGTTCGCCGGGCCAGAGCACTCGGGCCGCTCGATGCCGTTCACCCTCGAACCGGCCTCCGAGAAGGACATCGGCCGGGTGGTCATCATCGACGGGGAAGGGACGTCTGCATGCCTCGGACGCCCCCTGCCATGGTATGAGAACCGGCTCGTGAGCGGCCCGCTGCCCGACGCGGCCGCGCGCGCGGCCCGGCCCGCCGTGATCATGTACTGCACCCCGGCAGGGGCCGAGATGATGCTCGATGCGCTCGAAGCGATGCGCCGGCATCTCGGCGACGACGGGCTCGTGGCGGCCCTCGTCGTGGATGGCCCGGCCCCCATCGAGTCGGACACGATTCCGGTTCTGCGCGGGCCGGCGCCCGGGCCGGCCACAACGTACCTCGTGAACGCGGATCAGACGGTGGCATTCGAGTTCATGGGCATGCCGCCGGTGTGGGCGCTCCAGCGCCTGCGCGCACGGCAGTAGCCCGGAACCGGCGCGGGAGGGGATGATCCCATGGCGCGTATGCGGCGGACGACGGCACTCGGCATCCTCGTGGCGGCCTGTGTATCGGCGGCGGCCCTCGAGCTCTCCGGCACGGTGGCAGACGCCGCCGGCAAGCCCGTGCCCGGGGCGGATGTCTGGCTCGCCCAGGATCGCGAGATCAGCAAAGCCGAAACCGACATGTCGGGCGCTTTCTCGTTCACCGAGGTGGCCGTCGGCCCTGCCCAAGTGGTTGCCCGCAAGGAGGGCCTCGCGTTGGGCGGCGTCGACGTGGCCGTGGCCGGTTCCGCGTCCATATCCATCGTGCTCGTCGAGCCGGATACGGCCACGCTCCGCCTGGTGGATCCCACGCAGTTCGTCGGGCAGAGCCACCGGCCCGTGGCCGGTGCCCGCATCGACAGCCTCTTCGTCAACGGGGCATTCCACGTGCCCGTGGTCGATCTCGTCCCCTTCGGATTCCCCTCCCACCGCAGCGACGACGATGGCGCGCTCACCATTCCCGATCTGCCCCGCGGCGGACACGTGGGCCTGACGATCTCGCACCGGAAGTATGCGGACGCCCAACTCCCCTACCTGCCGGTAGGCGTCAAACGCCACGCCGAAGGAACCGGCGAAACCAGGCCGTTTACCATCCAGATGGTGCCCGGACTCGTGTTACGCGGCCGGGTGACGGATGAGGCCGGCCAAGCCGTGCCGCGGGCGCGCGTATCCGCGTTCCGCCCCGCCTTCGACGGGCTCCACAAGTTCAAGGAGTCGCTCACCGATCCCGATGGGTTCTACTGGGCCACGTTGCCGCCGGGGCGGTTCTTCGTGGCCGTGAGACACCCCGGCTACGCCGCCCCCGAACCGGCCCCCGTCGAACTGCGCCTTGACAACGAGGAGGAATCGGTGCTGGACGTGACCCTCCCCGCCGCGCACACCCTCCGGGGCCGCGTCGAAGGCCCGGATCGCCGGCCCCTCGGCGGCGTGTCCGTCGCCTACGTGGTGGGCGACACCATCTACGAGCAGACGCTCACGACGGCGGACGGCGCGTTCTGCCTGACCGTCGCGGCCGGCGAGGGCCGCATCCACGTGTTCCCGCCCGACGGCCTCATCGCCGCCGATCCGGCGGATGTCGTCGTGCAAGTGGCCGATGAGCCCGAGATCGCCATCCAGACGCCAATCCTGCTCAACGAACTGCCCGAGATCACCGGTGTCGTCGTCGATCCGGACGGCGCCCCGGCGCCGAATGTACTGATCACATCTCTCGATCTCGATCCGTGCAGGCGCGCCATCACCGACGAAGCCGGCCGGTTCCACATCGCCCTCCAGCGCGTGCCCCAGCAGCCGGAAGTGCGGTTCCTGGCCGAACATGGCCGCCGCCTCCTCCGCAGGGAGTTCGACGTCCCCCTCACCGATCCCGAGGCCCTCGGCGATCCCGACGCGCTCCGCGTCAAACTGAAGGGATTCCGGCCCGACTTGAGCCCGTGCAAGCCGGAAAACGTCTGGAACGACCTCGCCGCCCTGCGCGATGAGCCCGCCCCGGACATCGTATGCGATCGCTGGTTCAACCTGCCCGCGCCCGCCGAGGCCGGCGCCGATCCGCCCCAACTCACGCTGCGCGACCTCCGCGGCAAGGTGCTCGTGCTCACGTTCTGGGCGGGCTTTGACGAGAGCGGCCCCGGGCGGGATCGCATCGAGGAGATGAACGTACTCCACCGGCTGTTTGCGGGTGTGGACGACGTGGCCGTCATCGGAATCCACGCGGCGGCCACCGAATTCGAGGACGTGAACGCCTACATCCGCCAGTACGGTATCGAGTTCCCGGTGGGCCGCGATACGGATGAGTCCGTCACGTTCGACGCCTACGACGTCAACGCCATCCCCCAGACGGTCCTCATCGACAAGAAAGGCGTCCTCCGCTACTACGATGTCGAAGGACGCCTGCTCGAACTGATCAAAGGCCTGCGCCGCGAGGCATAAAGAACGCCGCGAGACGCGGGATCGCGCCTCGCGGCGGAATCGTCGTGGACGGGACGCTAGCTGAGCGTGCCGGCGCGCCGCTGCAGAAACGACTTCTTCCGGCCTGCCGTGTTGGCGTGGATCACGCCCTTGGACGCGGCCTTGTCGATCTCCGCCAACGCCGCCGGCAACGCCTTGCCGACCTTGTCCTTATCCTTGGCGTCAATCGCTTCGACCGCCTGCTTGACGTAGGTTTTCATGCGCGACTTGACGGCCATATTCCGCTGGCGGTTCCGCTCGTTGGTGCGGATCCGTGCAATCGAGGACTTCTTATTCGCCATTCCGTATCTCCGTTGGCAAGCACACCTGTAACCCGAACAGCGCATGAGCATAGCAAACACCGGCCCCCGGATGCAAATGCGATGCAGGGGTTATGGCTGGGCCGGGCCCAGGGCCGCCTCGAGGCACTCCCGGAACCGGGCCTTGGCTTCCTTCGTCGGCATGACGCGCTTCGGGATGATGTTCGCCTCGCCATCGTAGGCGTAGGTGATGAACATGGCCCGGCTCTCGCGCCAGTCGCGGCAGAGCCAAGGGCCTTTCTCCCAATCCGGATCGAGAAAGCCCTCGTCGACCTCGCAGTCCATGGGCACCTCGAAGGCCACCGTCCGCCACCGCCGGCGGATATGCCAGTCGAGTGCGGAGAAGGCCTCGTACAGGCAGTACGAAATCAGGGACAACATGGGGATCCAGGTGAAGACCTCGATGGTCGAAACATGCGGGCCCTGCTGCGTGGCATGAAGAATGTGGCCCCGGAGCTGGAGTCCCCCTATCCCCAGCAGCAGGCAGAGCACGGTGTCGCGTTGCAGTCGGCGCATGTACACGGGAAGCCGCCGGAACAGCCGCAATCCGGCTTTGAACTCCCTGTAAGTGATTGCGCAGTGATACGTCATGACATCGCGCCCGGGCGCGGCCGTGCGTCACCGGCCGTACTGCTGGATCCGGGCCGGCCGCCTCGCGAAGAAGTAGATCAACGCGCCGAGCCAGTGCGTCAGCACGATGATGAGGATCCATACGAGCCGATCGTTTCCCTCGGCGGGCTCGTTCGACGCGCAGTCCACGATCATCCACACCCAGAACACCGTGGTGCCCACGATAAGCGCCAGTCCAAGCAACATCATGAACAGAAAGCCCAACGCCACATCTCTTCTCCCTAGTGCCGCCCGGCCGCGGCCCCACGCCGCGCCGTTCCCACCCCCAGTCTATGCGCCTCCCCACCGCGCGTCAAGGCGCAGGCGCCTTGTCAATCACGAAATCGATCACGCGCCGGATATCATCCGGGCGCGGGGCGTGCCCCTCCTCTTCCCGATACACGGCCAGCACCGGCCGGCCCATCTTCCCGAGCACATCGGCCAGACGCAGCACGCTCGCCGCCGGCACCACGTCGTCGCCGCCCGACGCCGTGATGCCCACGGGCATGGTGAATCGCTCGGGCCAATACTCGGCACTCCGGCTCTTGTACTCAGCGAACCGCTCGGCCTTGGTGCCGCCGAACGACTCGGCGATGGCGTCCTGAAACCCCTCGAACTCGATGTGGTTGGCCGTGCCGTTCATGGCCGCTACCCCGGCGACGCGATCCGGGTGGAGCGCTGCAAAAGTGAGGGCCGACGCGCCGCCCATCGAGCCCCCGCAGAGAAACACCCGGCCCACGCGGAACCGGCCGCGCACCGCTTCGATGATCTGGCACACGTCCGCCTCGGCCTTCGGCCCCATCCACGACGTGGTGGCCCGGAAATCGGGCAACACGAGGATCATGCCCCGCGCACAGGCCGTGTCCCGGGCCGCCTGGCCCGTCGGCGCCGCCGTGCCGCCCGCAAACTGCCAGCGATCCGAGCCGTGACCATGCAACGCGACGAGCACGTCGCGTTCCGCCCCCGTGTCGAGCCCCTTCGGCGCCATCACCACATAATGCTGCGTCGTCCCATCGCACCCCGCCGTAAACGCCACGTCCTGTGCCGTCATCCGGTCATCCACCTCGGGCGAAGACGCAGCCGCGCAAGCGGCCGCCACGGCCCACACGGCCGCCCCGGCCGCGGCCCAGCACGCGCCTAATCCGTATCCTGCCACGATCCCCCCCGACTCCCGCCACCCATTTCCCCACTCGCCAAGCACTGCATCTGCTCCTTGCCGAAGAGGATTCTATCCAATCCGCGCGGCACAAGGAAGATGGCCCACGCGATGTGGCCCGAATCGGGAATAGCCACCGCCTTGAACGCATGGACGCCGGGGCTGAGCCCCGCGCCCCCGAGCGTGGCCTGGCGCCGCCTCCGGAAATACTCGAAACACGCGATCCCGTTGAACAACACCGCGTAACTGCCCAGGAGCACCCACTGAAGCGCCGGGCTGTCATAGTCCATCTGGAGCGCCTCCAGAATCGCGAACGCCGGGAACAGGAGGAACACATAGAAGATGGACTGAACCGCCAGGCTCAACACGATCATCACCATCCCCACGATAACATCCCAGATCCGTTTCATGACTCCTCCCCGTTCAGCTTCAGTTTGGTGGAGAGTCCCAGGCCACGCCCGCGCCTCACGAGGCGCCCTGAATGGCCTCCTCCTCCCGCGGCATGACATCGCGAAGATTACGAATAGCAGAAGAACCACGTGCGCCACTTCCTGCCGAACCCGATCGCGGGAACCATGCCCACGGCAGCGGCCGTGAACTGACGGGAGAGGATCGTGAGAGGGATCGTGACGACAAAAGAAACCAGCACCGACGTGATGTCGAGGGGCCAATGGCCGCCCTCCTCACGGAATCGGGCAAACGCCCATTGCCACATGGCTTTGGACTGCTCGTCCGTGAGTTGCCGGAACTCGGGCAGTCGCTTCACAATGGACGGAAACATGATGCGACGCGATTCCAGCAAGCGCATCAACCCGCGCATTCGATTCCCCTCCTCCGTCAGGATCTTCCGTTCCCAACGCGACACCCACAGAACGCCCTACCACTTCCTCGCGCCCTCAGCCTCCGGCCCGGCCCCCTTTGGCATGAGCCAAGCCTAGCACAGAAGGCGCGGCGCCGCAACGGGCCTCGCGCCCGACGGCACTTGTGATCGGCGGCGGGTTCGTAGGATACTATGGCCTCCCAGAACGCCGTTCAATTGCGAAGGAGCATGGAATCATGAAAACGAGTCGCCGTTCGTTCCTGAAAAAGGTATCCGCCCTGTCGGCCGCCCCGTTCATTCTCCCGTCCGCCATCTGGGCGGCGGAGAGCAAGCCGAATGCGCGGATCGGCATGGGGTTCATCGGCATGGGCAAGCAGAGCCGGGGGCTTCTCAACGCGTTCCTCCACAATGACGCGTGCCGGGTGCTTGCGGTGTGCGACGTGGACACGACGCGCCGGACGGACGCGGAGAACCGGGTGAAGGGGTTCTACACGGAGCATCCGGATCTCGGCTCGGCGGAGTGCGCGGCCTACAACGATTTCCGGGAACTCCTCGCCCGGAACGACATCGACGCGGTGTGCATCGCCACGCCGGATCATTGGCACACGATCCCGATGCTCGCGGCGCTCCGGGCGGGCATGGATGTGTATTGCGAGAAGCCGCTGACGCACAACATCCACGAGTCCATCGAGGTAATGAAGGCCGTGCCCGCGAACCACCGCGTGCTGCAAACCGGCTCGATGCAGCGCTCGATGAAGGAGTTCCGCGTGGCCTGCGAGCTGGTGCGGAACGGCGTGATCGGGAAGATCGATCGCGTGATGTGCAGTTTCGGGCCTCCGGGAATCCCGTGCGATCTGCCCGAGGAGGAGATGGAGCCCGGGCTGGACTGGAATATGTGGGTGGGCCCCGCGCCCATGCGGCCCTACAACTCGATCCTCAGCCCGCGCGGCATGCACGATCACTTCCCCGATTGGCGGGATTACAAGGAGTTCGGCGGCGGCATGGTGTGCGACTGGGGCGCCCATCATCTCGATATCGCCCAGTAGGGCCTCGGCGGCGAGCACGGCGGCCCGGTCGAAATCGAGGG
>JAFGTL010000585.1 GCA_016934125.1 Candidatus Hydrogenedentota bacterium | reverse complement strand
TCGCACCCTCGTCGTCAACCCGCCCTCTCCTGTGGGCATCATGTTTGCCCGCGAACCGGCGATTGTAGAGAAACGTCAACAAGAACATGCGAAGATCTGGCGAAAAACGGCAAGACCCCAATCCATGACGCAGGCCCCGGGCTTGCCTCGCGGTTGACGCCCACCGAGCCGGTGTGGTCAAATGTATGCGGATAGTGACTGGTTTGTCAGTGATGCCGCGGCGTTCCTGAATGAGCCGAAGGGGCACAGGCGCCATGACGGAAGCGGAGATCATGTGCGCTCTCGACGAGATGGTGCAGCGGATTGTAGAGCGCTTCCATCCGGATCGAGTCATCCTGTTCGGCTCGCACGCCAATGGCGAGCCGAGCGAGGATAGCGACCTCGACCTCCTGATCGTCATGCCTGTCACCGGATCCCGACGCCGCAAGGCGAACGAGATCGATCTCGCCTTGGCCGATCGGACGGTGCCCCTCGACGTGATCGTGGTTACGCCCGAGCAATTCGAGAGGCAGAAGGACGTGATCGGCTCGGTGATCCGCGAAGCTGCCCGTGAAGGCAGAACCGTCTATGAACGAGCCGCCTGAAGTGCGGGCCGAGGTGCGGCAAGGCATCGTGGCCCGGTTATCTGTCGGTGAAAATGTGAAGGGGGGAAGTCCGCATGGCGAAGCATGCTGAGATGCCGAGGCGTCATGAGTTGATGAACACGCTCCTGCGAGCCATGCATGAACTTGGCGGTTCGGGATCGATTGACGAAATCTTGGCAAAGGTCACTGAATCGTTGGACCTCCCAGAGGAGATCCTCGCGATCCCGCATGATCCCGAGAAGAGCAGCAGCACGGAAATCGAGTATGAACTGGCCTGGGCGAGAACCTACCTGAAGAAATACGGGATTCTCGACAACTCCAGTCGCGGGGTCTGGGTGATTGTCCCGGAGAAGAAACACATCACCGAGGTCGATCCGCAGGATGTCATGAGGACATTCAGAGAGCAGAAAGAACAGGAGCCGCCTCCGGAACCGGGACCTGAACCCGATGACGAATCGTGGCGAACCAAACTGCATCACGTTCTGACGCGGGAGATGTCGCCGGATGGTTTCGAGCGATTAGTGCAGCGAATCCTGCGCGAATCTGGATTCGTGCAGGTCGAAGTCACCGGACGTTCCGGTGACGGAGGCATTGACGGGAAGGGGATTGTCAAAGTCGGCGGTCTTCTCAGTTTCCATGTCCTCTTTCAATGCAAGAGGTATCAGGGCTCTGTCTCCGCCGGAGCCGTGAGGGACTTCCGTGGCGCCTTGGTCGGCAGGGCCGACAAGGGGCTATTTGTTACCACGGGCACGCTCACTCGTGATGCAGTGCGGGAGGCCACCCGGGACGGTGCGCCGCCCATCGACCTGATTGACGGAGATCAGCTTGCGGACAAGTTGAAGGAACTCGGCATTGGAATCAGGACGGAGATGATTGAAAGCGTCGACGTGGATGACGACTGGCTCAAGAGCGTCTGAACAAGGGAGGCCCCCGGGAAGGGGGCGTGCGATGCCCTCCTCCTTCCTCCCGTCAGGCGACTGAGGCGCTCGCAATGGCGAAGGCGGTGCGCGAGGCGGTGAGGGCCCTGCTAGTGACAGGGGGCGCCAGACGATGAAACACTGGCACGTGACGTTCACGGTTGCGGCGGCGCTTGCGCTCGGGGGCTGCGCCACCGGGCGTGGGCCGCACCGGGCGGTTCTGCGCTGTGAGCATCCATTCAAAGGCAGCAGCTTCGTCGGGGGCTACTCATTCTCGGAGGGGATGTTGACGTCGCCCGTCTCCGAGTCCGGCCAAGTCGACTTGCTCTATTACTTCGACGGAGACGATTGCTCGCAGGGCGCGCTCGTTGGAGACTGCGATGCCCTGGGCTGCTGTCTCCTGCCGATCGGGCACAAACCGTGGCCCGAATTGGTGAAGCTCGAGCCCCCTTCGCAGGACGCGGAATGGGCGGAAGGGATCACGCCCCTCACCAAGGAACAGGAGGGATGGGCGTTCTGGGTAAGATGCGGCCCCGATGAGTTCGTTGTGGTTCGGCTCGAGCGGGTGCGCCCCGCCAACTATGATGATCTCGTCGGCGGCGCCGTACCGTCCCTGGAACTGAAGTGGTATGGCCCCCTGACTCGCTAGGATCTCCTGGCACCCCGAAAGGGGTGCGACAACCTGGCCAGCCCGGGGTCAGCGAGTCGCCGGAGGCGGCGAGCACCACCCCGGGATCAGGAGACGCCATACGTCTCGCGACCTCTGAAGGAGTTCGCGAACGGCCGATGGGTTCGACAAGAGCACGTTGTCCAACCCCTTCAGGGGTGGACGTTCTTTGGCCCGTCTGTCCCCGGGGTGGCGCTCCGCACCTTCGGCGCGTCGCTGACCCCGGGCTCGAAGCCTATTATGCCCCTGCGGGGCATCGGCGGCACGGCTGGCGGCGGGCGAATCCGGAGCAGGTGCACCCCGCCAGCTACAATGATCTCGTCGGCGGCGCCGTACCGTCCCTGGAACTGAAGTGGTATGGCCCCTTGGCCCGCAAGGGGGAACCAGCATCTCGGGCGGGCAGTCGAGGCGCGCCGGAGGGTTCCTCGTGGAGTCCCCCGCCTTCACGGCTTCCCGGGCCCGGCGCCATCGATGACGGCCCGCGCCGATTCGCCGTTGACGTCTGCCCCTTCGCCTTCGAAGAAGTTGTCCACCCAGGTATGGTCTTCGCGCTTGTTTTGGTTGAAGCGAACGTCAACGTGGCCGATGTCGTGGATGACATTCCGCTCGACGAGCAGCTTCTCGCTGCCCTGATCGAAGAAGAGGCCGTTGTTGTGCGAGCCGATGGCGCCGTCGGGCCGCTGGATGTCGTGGATGTGGTTTGCGCGCAACACGCAGCCCTCGAGCACGCCGAGCGTGTAGATCCCGCCGCCGTCGGCCAGTTCTTCGAGTACATGGTGGATGTGGTTTGCTTCGATCACGTTGTGGCCCGAGTGATTCGGCGCGCGATTCCACGTCCACCCGAGGCTGATGCCCGAGTAGCCCAGATTGAACAGTTCGTTATGGGCGACCGTGTTGTGGTGGCTCTGGGCGATCCAGATTCCGACGGCCGAAGGATGCACCCGGCCACCGTCGTGGATGCGGTTGTTGATGACGGCGTTCTTTGACGGGGCCGCCTCGGGCGGCACCTTGGGTTGCCCAACGTCCCGCACGTCGATGCCGACGTATACACCGCCGCCGCCGAGGTCGTGCATTTCGCACCCGACCACCCGGTTGTCATGGCTCCACCGGGAGATCAGGACGCCCGATGCGCCTACGTGGGCCACCTCGCAGTCTTCGAGGCCGCAGCGGCGCGTGCCGTTGAGTTCAATCGCTTGCCCGCATCGCGGCGAGGCCTGCGCGTCGGTGTAACCGGGCGCGAAATCCGTGGGCCAGTCCGGAGCCGCAGCCAACGCCTGTTTGGGCCAGTCCGGCGCAACGTCGTAGATGCCCATCGGGTATCGCGCATGGTGAAATGACAACCCCGAGAACGACACGTGCTCGACGGGCTTCTCCCCCTGCCCGGCGCCCTGAAGGATGAGCAGGTTCTCGAGCACCGGCGCGACGAAGTCCATCGCGTTCGGATCTTCACCCGGCCGCGCCAGATATGTGAGCACGCCGCTCTTCCGATTCAGATACCATTCCCCGGGTGCATCCAGGGCCTCCGGCACGTTTTCGACCCGATAGCGAGCGTGCGGCGAGAAGAACGCGATCGGATACCGGCACGGCGTGTTGAAATGGATCTCGTGGTTGTCAAAATCAATCGACCGAATCGTCTGCCACGAGCATTCCCAGCTATGGTACGTGATGACTTCCGCGGCCTCGATGCTCGTCCACTCCCCGATGTCGCCCGGCGTGAACGAGAATCCGCAGAGGGCGTCCGGGTGCTCCTTGCGAAACGCGGAGACTCCGGGATAGCCTCCGTACCGCTTCTTCGCCTGTTCCGCATACTTCGACAGCGCCTCTGCCGTGAGCAGATACCCCTCATTGGGAATCCGCGCCCGCGTCAGCCGCGCTCCGTCGGCGAACAACTGCCGGAAATACCACGTGCCTGCCTTCACCTCCGGAAGCGCAACCGCCCACCGGTTGCCCTCGACATTCTCCCATCCCGCAATCGCCCGGCCACCGCTCAGAACCACTTCTTCGCCCGGATACCCGGCGTACACAATCGGCGACAGCGCCGTCCCGCTGTCCTCCGGCCCGAACACAAGCGGTTCATCGAGAAAGTATCGCCCCCCGCGAATCAACACCCTCACCCCACCAACGGGCAGGCCCTCTTCCGCCTTGTATTCTCGAATCGCATCCCGCGCCCGCCCCACCGTCGCAAACGGCGCATCGCTCGATCCCGGATTCCCATCATCGCCCCCCGGCGCCACATGGAAATTCAGCTCTTCCGCGCCCCCAGCCAGCGCGGCCCAAAGGCAAATCCCCAGAAGTATGACTACTCGCATTCTCACCTCTCCGCGCCCATGTTCCCCGTGGTCGGCGCTCCTGAACGCCTCACTCGAGCACAGTCGCCGTTCCTCGGGCTCATCTGACATTTCCCATATGGCCCTCCCGCGCTCGTCGCGAGCAGGTTTACGGGCACAGTAAAGACACCCGCCCACAACTTCAAGGCCGGGCGCGGCAACCAAACCGTCTCGCAACTGCCCATCGGGTGCGCGCCGCCGCAGTAGGTCGCCGTGGGTGCCTGCGAGTGTGCGTGACGCCGTCCTTCGTTCACAACGGATACAGGGGGATGGAGCGGGGACGGCGGCGGCGTTTGCGTTTGATGTCCCAAGAGAGGGCGGCGAGTGAGGCGATGAGGGACAGGGCGAGGGTTGTGAAGGCGATGCAGCGGCCGGCGGTGAATGCGCGGGGGGCGTAGCGGAACTGGACGCGGTGGCGGCCGGCGGGGACGATGACGCCGCGGAAGGCGTGGTAGACGGGGAAGAGCTCTGCGGGGGCGCCGTCGAGGCGGGCGTGCCACCCGGGGCAATAGGCATCGGCCAGAACGAGCACGGCGCTCTCGGCGCAGTCTACATCCACGTCGACGCGCGTGGCGGTGTGGGTTTGCATCACGGCGCGGCCCACCTCGACGGACAGCGCTTCGGGCACGACGTTTGACGGGACGTGGGAGGTGACGGCCAGGCGCTTGGGATCGTAGTCGGGGGCCGACATGCGGGCGAACAGGCTGTCGACGTCGGGCTCGATGGCGAGGCGTCCGACGAGAAACGCACGGGGCAGCGCATCGAGATCGGCGTATACCTCGACACCGTCGAAGGTGCCCGTGAGCAGGAACCGGCCGGGCTGATCGGCCGGCGAATCGGGCGCGCGGGCCGGATCGTGGAGGCGGTATTGCACGGCGCACACGGGCTGGGCGGGGTGGCCCGCGCCGGCAATGCGTTCGCAGAACTCCTGCATGGGCCGGGGGCAGAACCCCTCCCCCACCCCCTCGGATTGCTCGATACCGTAGACGGGCAGGAGGCCGGCCGGGATACCGGCCGGTGCGGCGCTCACGCGGGTGCCGGGCGGCTGTTCGGCGAGGAAACGGGTGAGATCCGTGTCGAAGAACAGGTGTTTGCGCGGGGAACAGGCGTGCACGCCATGGCCGGCGACGGCCAGATCGGCCAGGAGCACCGCCGTGCACAGGGCGGCGGCGATGCGGGGCTTGTGCCAGACGCGATGCAGCGCGAGGGCGAGGCCGGCCAGGCCGGCGAACGCGGCGGCGGTGAGCACGCCGTACTGCACCGGGCCGGGCGCGTGGGCGAGGTGCGCCACGGTCGCGGCCACGGCGGCCCCGACGGGCACGGGAGCCAGCCAGAGCAGTGCGCGCCAGGTGCGGCGCGCGCCAACCCATCGATCCACGGCGATGGCGGCGAGCATGGGGAGCGCGAACAACGGGAACGGCAACCACGCCCTCTCCCCCATCCATTGGACGGCGAACCCTTCGGACGCCGGCCGCGTCAGGCGGGCGATCGCGGCGGCGGCCACGCAGAGCATCAGCGCGATGGCGAGGGCGGCGACGCGGGCGCGTTCGCCCCGGGGGCGGTTCTCCGAGCGGGCGAATA
>JAFGTL010000584.1 GCA_016934125.1 Candidatus Hydrogenedentota bacterium | reverse complement strand
CGGCTGCCTGCGGCCATGCGCGTGTTGCTGAAGCTCGACTACGTGCGCGACGCGACGATTTTCGCCGACTCGCTCCACGTGCTCGCGGATCAGGGGAGCGAATCGCAGTTGACGGACGCGTTGAGTCGCGCGGGCTTCGATTCGCCGAAACTGACGCCCATCCCGCCTACCCTCGAAGACGTGTTCGTGACACTCACGCGGTATCGAAAGGGGAATCACCTGAGCCATGTTTAGGGGACTCCTGTCGATCATCTACAAGGAGGTGTTCCACACCCTCCGCGATAGACGCACGCTTCTCCTCGTGTTGCTGATTCCCGGCGTCGATCTGCTCATGTTCGGATACGCCATCGATCTGAACGTGAAAAACATCCCGACGGTGGTCTACGATCTCGATGGGCGCCGCGAGAGCCGCGAGTTGCTCGATAAGTTCAAGAACAGCGGCTATTTCAACTTCATCGGCACCGTCGGTTCGGATCAGGAGATGCGCGACTACATCGTCCGCGGCAAGGCGCAGGTGGGCATCAAGATCGCCCCCGACTACTCGGACAAGCTCGTGACGGGCAAGAGTGCACAACTCCAGGTGCTCATCGATGGGAGCGACTCGACGGTCGCCATGCAGGCGCTCAACGTCGTAAACGCGATCTCGCTGCGCGAATCTCTCGACGTGCTCTCGGACACCCTCGACGTGACGCGGGAACTGCCCGTGGATGCGCGGCCGCGCGTCCTGTTCAACCCGGACTTGCGCACGCCCAACTTCATGGTGCCCGGGTTGGTGGGGATCGTCATGCAAGTCGTCACGATGCTCATGACCTCGTTCGCCGTAGTCAAGGAGAAGGAGAACGGCACGCTCGAGCAGCTCATGGTGACGCCCGTGTCGCGGCTCGGGCTGATGCTGGGCAAGCTGCTCCCCTATGCCGTGCTGGGCACCGTCGAGACGGCGACGGTGCTCCTCATCATGCGCTACGTGTTCGACGTGCCCATCGCCGGCAGCCTGATGTTGCTGGCCGGGTTCGCGTTGTGCTTCCTGTTCACGGCCCTCGGCATGGGGCTCCTTGTGTCCACGGTGGCGACGAACCAGATGCAGGCCGTCCAGTTGTCTGTGGTTTTCATCCTGCCATCCGTGCTGCTCTCAGGATTCGTGTTCCCGCGCGAGAGTATGCCGGCCATCATCTACGCCATCGGCCAGATCATCCCCGCCACGTACTTCATCCAGGTGCTGCGGGGGATCATCCTGCGCGACGCCGGATTCATGGATCTGTGGACGCAGGGGGCGTGGCTCCTGGGCATGGGACTCACGGTGCTCGTGATTGCCACCGCGCGATTCCACAAGACCCTCGACTGATCGCAACGGCCCGCGTCGCGGGCGGGGCATCCGATCCGGCGATGTGTATAATGGCCCCGGCAGGGAACCGGTAAGCGTGTGTCCACAACGGCTTGTGTATGCCTGAAGAATACGACGCGAAACAGTGCGATCGGCTGCGATCGATCATCGAGGGCGCGGAACTGCACCATCCTCCGCGGCCTACCCGCTACGATCCCGGGCAGCAACTCGAATTCGACGTTACCGGTGTGCACCCTGCCGTGGCAGGCCGTGCCACACTCGTTGTCGAGCGGTTTGTCGGTGGTGGATTCGCCGGGCAGGTGTATCGGGCCCGCCTCACCGCCCTCGACGGCGGCCCCATCCCGGGCCTCGAACCTGGCGCCGTCTATGCCGTCAAGATCCTCGTGCCGCCGTCTCGCTTCTCGCAGTTCTTCCGCGATGCCATCTACCGCGTCGGCTATCAGTGCCCCTTCGCCGCGCAGGTGAACGCGGGCGCGGCGCGCACCGGCGTGCTCTGGCAGAAACTGATCCGGCGCGGGGCGCAGATCCGGTTCGGTTCGGAGCGGTGCGTGGCCGATACCTACGCCACGTTCCTCGATCCGGAACTCGGCGCGTTCGGCGAGATCAACGAATGGGTGGACGGGCGCAACTGGCGGTTCGAGATCGACGACGAAGTGACGGGCCGGCGCAAGCGGAGCGCGGCGGAGTCGGCCAGTTCCCGCGAATACCTCGCCAAGAAGGAGTTCATGGCCGCCCTGGTGCGCCTGTTCCACGACATGGGCGCGCCCGAACTCGCCCGGCAATACGAGTGGTGGACGGCCAAGAGCCAGCCCAACGTGCTCAAGCGCCTCGATGCGGACGCCACGCCCGAAGAGGGCCTGACGGCCCTCGATTTCCGCGCCGGCCTGGCACTGCTCCCCTTCCTGCCCATGAGCCCGGCCGACTTCAAACTCATCGTCAAAGGTATGGCGCGGGGCGATCTTGTCCAGTTCGATCGAGGCGACCTCGGGCGGCTCCGGGCGTTCTGTGCCGAGCACGAGGCCGCATTTGCCGACTTGATGCCCGCGCTGGAGGAGCTTGAGCAGGCCGATCCGGCCTACCGCCGCGCCCAGCCCGATCTGCTGCACCACGGACTCCGCCTGATGTACGACGGAGGCCTTCGGCGCGCAGTGAAGGCGGGCTTCATCGAGGCGTGGCGCGTGAAGGGCCGCGCCGACGAGGCCCACGCGGCCCGGCTTGGCGCGTCCTCGCTGCGGTTCTGGCTGTTCTTCGTGCTGGGCGTTGTTCCGTTCCTCGGAACCGGCCTGCGCAAGCTGTGGGGCGCCTCGTCTTTCGCGCGGCACGTCGCCGCGCTATTCACGAGTCTCGGCTACCTGGCGCGCGCCCTGCGCGCGTCCCGCGCCCAATGCCTGCTCGCGTGGTATCGCACCGGCAAGGTGGGGGAGGGGGGCGTCGAGTTCTTCCTGCGCCACCCCGTGCTCCATTTTGTGACGCGGATCGTGCCGGGCCTGCTGCCGTTACCGCCGAAATGGCACCGGTTCCTCACGGATCCCAAGTTCGCTGCCAGAAGCATCGCGGGCGCCGTCGTGTATCCGGTGCGTTTCTACCGGGATGCGGCGTTTCGCGTGGAGTGGCTGACGGGTGAGATCGAAGCCGGTGCGCGCGAGGGCATGCTCACGCCCGATGAACGGCAGCACATCCTG
>JAFGTL010000583.1 GCA_016934125.1 Candidatus Hydrogenedentota bacterium | reverse complement strand
CCGCCTCTACCTGACGCCACCCCTCGAGGATTTGGACAAAGCCTTCGCGCTCCTGCCGGAGGAGCCCGATTTCGGCGACTTGCGTGAGAAGGATCGGGCGCTGTTCTGGCGGGAGCAAGATCGGGTTGCCGTGGATCCTTACGGCGATCTCCTCCGGACGTACTGCACCGGCGAAGCCCGGTGCGGGTGGGAATTCGACACCGACGAGACGCGCGACCTCCTGGCCCTGTGGGCCCGATGGGGCGCCGAGCGCCTGTATCTGCGCATCGATTACGCATCCCCGCGGGATCTCACGGGACTCACCTTCCAGGACACGGCGATCCTGCTCGATCTGGACTCGACAGACGAGGGCCACAAGGCGATCACCCCGCTCGTCGACTGGGATCGCGGCGCGGACTGGCAGGCGATCCTGCACCATTGGTTCGATGCGGAGGACAAGAGCCAGTACGATGTCGAGATCATCGACAAGGACGGCGAGTGCGCCAGCGCTTTCCGCGCGTCAGGCTTTGCCAACGCCCAGTATCCCCTTTTCGCCCTGCACGGCGCCGGGGACTGGTGCGGCGCGCCCGGCACGCTCATGGTATCCCTGGCCCGCGCCCCCCTCGGCCTGAAGGGCGAGGGCAAGGTGGCCGTGCAGGTGTGCACGTTCAAAGGCGGCATCGAGTCGCACCGCGGGCTCGAGCGCCCGCGCGAGCAACCCGGCGACGAGGGGGCCTTCTGGGATGTGGCCGACACCTTCGGCGAGGAAAACGTGCCGGAACGCGTGGCTGAGAAGGGGGATACCCGGCCCGTGCTGATCGGTTCTGCGGCCGTGCTGACAGTGCCTGCCGGGTAGGCGGACGGCGCCCGGCACACGCCCCGGCCGCCGCCCCGGCCCGTCCGGATCGCGGGGGAATGCTGGGAATACTGCCCGGGATCCGCTACAATGGGACCGTCCAAGGAGAATCCGCAAGTGAAGAAAGTGACGCTCCTTATGGTGTCCTTATCCCTGTTTCCACGACTGCTGGCGGCCCAGGATTTCGACCTCGACAAGCTCGCGGGCGAGGAGTGGTACGGCCTCTACATGAACGGCCAGAAATCCGGCTATGCCGTCGAGCGGATGACGGTGGCCGACGACGGGAGCGTCGCGCTCGAAGAGGATGCCCGGTTCCACACGACCATGATGGGCGTGAAGCAGGACATGCGGATCGTCTCGAAGCGCGAGTATGGCCCCGACAGGCGCCTCCTGAGCGTATCGGAGCAGATCGACGAAGCCTCGGGCACCTCGTTGTTCGACGCACGGATCGAGGGCGATTCCCTGGTGTTGAGGGCCTCCATGGGGGGCGCCACCACCGAGAAAACCCTCCCCCGGCCCGACGAATCCCTCGAAGACGCGCTCAAGCAACACCGGCTGGTGGGCGACGGCGCCAGCGTCGGCGACGAGGTGCGCTACTCGCTCTTCGAGCCCATGCTGGGCAAAGAGAGCGGCGTCGTGAGCCGGATTGTGGGCGTCGAGGAACGGCCCTTCGAGGGCGTCCCCACCAAGGTGTTCCGAATCGAGACGCGCATGATCGATCTCAACATCGACACGGTGTCCTATGTGGCCGAGGACGGCACAACCCTCGAAGACGTCGTGGCCGGCATGCTCACCATGCGCCTCGAACCCGAGGAAGTCGCCCGCGATGTCCACTACAGCAACGACGTGATCGTGTCCAACGCCGCCATGGTGGACGAGCCGGTTCCGGATCCGCGAACCCGCGACTCCCTCAAGCTCCGCCTGCATGGCCCCCTCACCTCCGCCCACCTGTACAACGACGAGCGCCAGTTTCTCGCCGCCCAGGGCGACGCCTTCGTGTTCGTCGGCACCCGCCCCGCCCTGGACGGCGTCGCGCCCCGCCGCCTGCCCATCGAGGACGAGGGCGTCGCCGAGTGGACTCGGCCCACCTTGTTCATCCAGAGCGAAGAGCCGGCGCTGGTGGCCAAGGCCCGCGAGATCCTCGGCGAGGAGGCCGACGCCGCCGCCGCATCGGCCAAGTTGTGCACATGGGTGTATGAGAACGTGCGCACGACATTCTCGGCGCGGTTGAGCAACGCCCTCGAGGTGCTCGGCAGCCTCGAAGGCGACTGCACCGAGCACAGCGTGCTGTTTGTGGGCCTGGCGCGCGCGGCCGGACTCCCGGCCCGCGAGGTGGCCGGCCTCATCTACGTGGAAGGCGCCAAACCCGGCTTCTACTTCCACCAATGGGCCAAGGTGTGGATCGGGCAGTGGATCGATGTGGATCCAACCTTCAACCAGCCCGTCGCCGACGTCACCCACATCAAGCTGGTGGAGGGCGACTTGTTCAAACAGGTTCAGTTGCTGCCCATCATCGGCCAGATACGCATCGAGGTGCTCGATCAGGACGCCGTGCCCGAGGCCGCTCCCGCAGCCCCCGGCGAACCGGCCGCCGCCGTCGAGCAAGAACCGGTTCACGAGCCGCAGCGGGCGCAGGGCGCGGGAGGAGGACGCATGAGGGGAGCCGGGGTGGCCTTCGGCGTGGTGATGGCCGCGATGCTCTTGACGTTGACGGCCGGATGCGGGTTGCTCTCGAAGTACAGGAACAAACCCACTGCGCCCACGGATCTGGGCGCACTCGAATCCCAGGCCGAACGCATTCTCGACCACATCGCCGGCGGCGCCGGGCCGTTCGATGCCCCATCGCTCGACATGGGCGAGCACCTCGCCCGGCTCCGGAAACGCCATAGCCAGGTGGTCGCGCTGAAGGAGGAGCACTGCCTCGGCGAGGATAACCGGGGGTATGTCGACCTCCGCTGCGACAGCGATGAGGCCAAAGCCTACCTCGACGACACGAAGCGCGAGAACGAGGCGCAACGGATCGTTGCGGCCGAGAACGAGGATCGCAAGGATCTCTACCGCGAGATCGCACGGCTCCGCGATGAGGCGAACGTGACCCTGACGGTCGTGGAGCGCGTCTACGCCCGGAAACGGCTGCTGCGGGCCGGGCCCGGCGCGGCCGTTCAACTCCCCGAGAACGCCGAGGATCTCGAGGCCGTCAGGGCCTCGGAGCTGGGCCGGAAACTCGGCAGCGATTGCGTCGCCGGCGCCTGGATCGCCCTGCCCTGACGCGCGTAGCCCCCCTCCTCCGGTTGCGAAGGCCCGGGCCGTCCGCTACACTTGGCCACGGGTGAGGTGAAGCGAACGCGTGCCCCCCGCCAGCGCACCGGCCCGGCCGGCCTCCGGGCAATCGCTTGCGCGCCTCGCCCGGGTGCGGTAGTATGAGAGACGGCACGGCTGCGTCTCCACACGGCAACGGGGAGTATGGAATGATGTTCCGACGGCGCGCGATCACCATCACGACATTGGCCTTGTTTTGTGCCTTTCTTGCAGCGGGAGCCGCGGCCCGCGTCCCCCTCAGCGCCGCGGCGGCCGCCCTCGGGCCGGGCGCCGCCGAGCCCACCAAACGGGCCGTCATCATCGGCATCGACGAGTATGAGGATCCCGAACTCCGGCCCTCGCCCGCGGCCCTCGCCGACGCGCGCGCCGTGCGCGACGTGCTCATCAGCGCCGCCGAGGGCTTCCCCGAGGAGAACACCACCCTCCTCGTCGACGACGCCGCCGATCCCCTGGAACGGCCCACTCGGAACGCCATCCTCACGACAATCCGCCGCGCCGCTTCCGACTCCCAACCGGGCGACATCCTGCTCGTGTACTTCGCGGGCCAGATCCTCGAAGTCGAGGGCCGCTATTGCCTCGTGCCCATCGACGCGCGCGCCGGCGACCTCGCGTTCACCGCCGTCGCCTATGACGATTTCGCAGCCCAACTGGACGAATCCCACACCAAACGCATGTTCGTCGTCCTCGATGTAGGCCGCTTCGGCGCCGCAAACAGCGTCCGCGTACCCGAAGGCGCCCTCAAGGCCATCACCGAGCGCGGGAAAGGCTGTTGGACGATCGTGTCGTGCGGCGAGGGCGGCGCCTCCTACGCCTTCGACGACACGTCAACCGCCTTCTCCCGGTTCTTCCGCGATGCCTTCGGCGCCGACGCCGACTCGGACGGCGACGAGAGCATATCGGCCGGCGAGGCGAGCGCCTATTGCATCAAGATGGTGCGCGAATGGGCCGCCGCGAAGAGTATCGAGCAGGTGCCCCGCCTCGTCGGCAAAGGGCCCGACGACGTCCTCCTCGCCAAGGCCGGTTCCGTCGACGCGGACAAGGACTTGCAGACCCAGGTTCAGTACGATGCGGCGGATTGCGTGCGCGTGTTGATGCGCAAGAACTCGACCGAGGCCTACCATCAGCAGGTGGGCACGAGCCGCTTGCCCGTGTGGCTCGAGGCCGCGGGCAGGGGCATCCCCGAAGCGCAGTACCTGGTGGGCGACGCCTACATGGGCGGCTACGGCGTGAACCGCGATCCCGATGAGGGCACCCGCTGGTGGCGGAAGGCCGCCGAACAGGGCTATGCGCCCGCACAGAGCGCTCTGGCCGGCTGCTACCTCGCCGGCGAAGGCCTCCCGAAGGACATCAACGAGGCCCTGCTGTGGTATCGCAAGGCCGCCGAACAGAACGATGCGGTCGCCCAGCTCAACCTGGGCACGTGTTACCACGAGGGCCTCGGCGTGCCGCAGGACGATGCCGAGGCGGCCAACTGGTTCCGCAAGGCCGCCGACCAGGGCAACGCCACGGCCCAGAACAACCTCGGCTACTGCTACGCGAACGGGATCGGCGTCGATCAGGACGATGAGGCGGCCGTCGAGTGGTATACGAAAGCCGCCGAGCAGGATCACATCTCCGCCCAGTTCAACCTGGGCTACTGCTACGAACGCGGCAAGGGCGTCCGCAAAAGCAAGCGCGACGCCATCACCTGGTATCGCAAGGCCGCCGAACAGGGCAACGCCAACGCCAAGACGGCCCTCGAACGCATCGGCATCAACTAGGGAACGCCCCTACGCCCCGTGCCGGACTCGGGCACGGCCCTCGTGGATGTGGATCCAGCGGCCGGCGTGTTGCGCCAGATTCTCATCGTGCGACACCAGCACCAGCGTCACGCCTTCCGACTGGTTCAGGCTCCACAACAACTCGATGATGCCCTCCCCGGTGTTCTCATCCAGATTGCCCGTCGGCTCGTCGGCCAGCACCACGCTCGGCTTGTTGTACAGCGCCCGCGCGATGGCCACGCGCTGCTGTTCGCCCCCGCTCAGCATGCCGGGCTTGTGCGTCATCCGTTCCCCGAGGCCCACCTTTTCGAGCAGTTCCGTGGCCCGCTCCGAGCAGGCCGACGCCCGCGCGCCCCGGCACAGGGCAGGCATCATGACATTCTCGAGGGCGGTGAACTCGGGGAGCAGGTGGTAGAACTGGAACACAAACCCGATCTCTTCGTTTCGGATCCGGTTCATGACCGCCCGGCTCATCTTGTGCAGCGGGCGGCCGCGGAAGAGGATCTCGCCTTGGGTGGGCCGATCGAGCGTGCCGATCAGGTGGAGCAGGGTGCTCTTGCCCACGCCCGAGGGCCCGGTGATCGCCACGCTCTCCCCCGCCTCGACGACAAGGTCGATCCCCCGCAGGATCCGGAGCTCCCGGCTCCCGTCGTGATAGGTCTTCACCACCTTGCGGCATTCGATGATGACGTCACTCATAGCGGAGTGCATCCACCGGATCGAGCCGCGCCGCGCTCCACGCCGGATACAGCGTCGAGATGAACGTCAGCGCGAACGCCGACACGGTAATCAGGGCCACGTCCCGCGGCACCACCGCCACCGGGATGTGCCCGTAGCCGTAGATCACGCTGTTGAACACGTCCAGCCCGAGCAGCCTGGCCACCGCCTCGGCCACCGGGTTGAGGTTGTACGCCAGCGCCATGCCGCAGATGAACCCCATCAGCGTTCCCGCGAAACCAATGTAGAGCCCTTCGATCATGAACACCCGCATGATGCCCGCCCCACTCACCCCGATCGTCCGCAGAATGCCGATATCGCGCCGCTTCTCCATGACGATCATGATCAGCGTGCTCGCTATGTTGAACGCGGCCACGAGCACGATGAAAAGCAGGATGATGAACAGGGCCACCTTCTCCTGAACCAGCGCCTCGAAGAAGTCCCGCTGGCTCTCGTACCACGTCACGGAGCCGTATCCCAGGTGATCGCGGATACGCTCGGCGACTTCGTCGGCCTCCCACAGATCCTCGAGCCTGACCTGGATGCCGTCGACCCCGGTTTGCCGCTTGATCCGCGCCGCCGTCTCGATGTCGACATACGCGTATACCGAATCGAAATCCGTGTACTGCGTCTCCGCGATCCCGCTCACGGTGAGCCACTTGGCCTTGAGAAACGTCCGGCCCCCCGGCATGGGCAGATCGCTGGGCGCCATCACGGCGATCGTGTCGCCAACCAGCGCGCCCAGATTCTCGGCGAGGATGTAGCCGAGCACGATCTCGTCTTTACCGGGCAGTTCCCCCCGGCCCACCTGCCGGCCATCCTTGTGCGTAAGCGTGTCGGCGAGGTTGGTCACGCGCGTCTCCCGCTCGGGATCGATGCCGATGACGTACGCGGCCTCGTAATCCTGAGCGCCCCCGCCGGAACGCCGCAGCACGCTCTTGATCTGCACGTAGGGGCTGGTGGCCACGATCTCGCCGGGCGCCAGCTCTTCGATCTGGGCCATGGCCGTGGCGGGATCCTCGATGGTATCGCCCGCGTAGCGCGGATAGATCTGCAGGTGGGCCCGGTTCCCGATGATCGTGCGCATGAGTTCCTGATCGAAACCCGTCATCACGCTCATCACAACAATCAGCGCCGTCACGCCGACACTGACGCCCGCCACCGAGATGAGCGAGATCAGGCTGACGAAACGCGTCTTGCGCTTGCTGCGCAGGTAGCGCGCCGCTACGAATGCTTCAAACCGCATATGCCCTTCCGCTACTCCACCGTCCGCAACTGGGGAAACAGAATCACCTCGCGGATCGAGGCCGAGTCGGTAAGCAGCATGGCCAGCCGATCGATCCCGATGCCGAGCCCGGCTGTCGGCGGCATGCCCACCTCGAGCGCGGTGATGAAGTCGTCATCAAGGCGCTGGGCCTCCTCGTCGCCCTGTTCGCGCTGCCGGAGCTGATCCATGAACCGCTCCCGTTGATCGACGGGATCGTTGAGTTCCGAGAAGGCGTTGCACAGTTCAAGCCGCCCGATGAACACCTGGTAGCGCTCCGTAAGCGCCGGATTATCGCGCTTCTTCTTGGCGAGCGGCGAGATCTCGATGGGGTAATCGTACAGAAACGTCGGCTGAACCAGATGAGGCTGGACGCGCTCGCTCATCACCTCGTCCACGATCTTGCCGTATCCCATGGCCGCGTCGACTTCGACGCCGATCCCCTCGGCGAGCCGGGCCGCCTCGGCGCGATCGCGCGTGCGCTCGAGATCGATGCCGGCGTACTCGCGGATCGCGTCATACAGCTTGAGCCGTTTCCAGGGCCGCGTCGCGTGGATGGGTTCGCCCTGATAGGTGAACTCGAGCCCGCCCGTGGCCTGCTCGATCGCGGCCACCAGCAACTCCTCGGTTTCATCCATCAACCCGAGGTAGTCCTGATACGCCTCATAGAGTTCCATCATGGTGAACTCGGGGTTGTGCTGCGTGTCCACACCCTCGTTGCGGAAATTCCGGTTGATCTCGAACACCCGCTCGAATCCGCCCACGATCAGACGCTTCAGGTAGAGCTCCGGCGCCACGCGCAGGTAGAAATCGCGATCATAGGTGTTGTGGTGCGTGATGAACGGCCGGGCCGTCGCGCCGCCCGGAATCGGATGGAGCATCGGCGTCTCGACCTCGAGGAACCCACGCCCCGTCAGCCACGTCCGCATCGCGTCGATGATGCGCACCCGCTTCCGGAACACCTCCAGCACCTCCGGGTTGGCCACCATGTCGAGATACCGCCGGCGGTAGCGCGTCTCCACATCCGTCAGGCCGTGATACTTCTCCGGCAACGGCCGCAGCGACTTGGTGAGGATGACGTACGACTCGACGCGCACGCTCACCTCGCCCCGCCGCGTCCGGAACACGGCCCCCTCCACCCCGATGAAGTCGCCGATGTCGAGATCCTTGAGTTGCGCGTACGCCTCGTCGCCGAGGGTGTTCATCCGCAGAAAGAGCTGGATGCCGGCCGTCTGATCCCGCAGATCCGCGAAAGCCACCTTGCCCTGATCGCGGTAGGCGACGATCCGCCCCGCCAGCGTCGCCCGGACATCGATCTGCTCGGCATCCGTGCCCCCGGCCTCTTCGCGCTCGAAGGCGGCCCGCGCCTCCCCGATCGTGCACGAGCGCTCGAACCGATACTTGTACGGCTCATCGCCCCGGGCGCGGATCCGTTCCGCCTTCTCGATGCGATTCTGGATCAGATCCTGTTCAGTCGAGTGATGCTGCTCGGTATCCATCGGCTAATTCCGTGCCTTCCGCTCCAGGTTCCACTTGAGGTAGCTTTCGACAAACAAATCGAGATCGCCGTCCAGCACGCGATCGACACTACTGGTTTCGGCCTCGGTTCGGTGATCCTTCACCATCTGATAGGGTTGCAGGACGTAGCTCCGGATCTGGCTGCCCCAGGCCACCTCGCGCTGGCCTTCCCGCTGCGAGGCCAGCTCTTCTTCCTTCTTCCTGAGCTCGATGTCGTACAGCTTCGCCTTGAGGAGTTGCATGGCCGTCGCCCGGTTCCGGTGCTGGGACCGTTCCGTCTGGCAACTCACGATGCTGCCCGTGGGCAGGTGCGTGAGGCGCACCGCCGAACTCGTCTTGTTCACGTGCTGCCCGCCCGCCCCGCTCGAGCGGAACACGTCCATCTTGACGTCCTCTTCGCGGATCTCGATGTCGATGTCGTCGTCCACCTGGGTGAGCACTTCAATGGCCGCAAACGAGGTGTGCCGGCGCTTGTTGGCGTCGAAGGGCGAGATCCGCACCAGCCGGTGCACGCCGGCCTCGGACTTCAGGTTGCCGTAGCAGAAGGGGCCGTCCACCGTCAGGGTGACGCTCTTGATGCCGGCTTCATCGCCCGGCTGGAAGTCGACGATGTCCGTCGAGAATCCGTGGCGTTCGCAGTACCGCTGGATCATCCGATACAGCATCTCGGCCCAGTCGCACGATTCCGTGCCCCCGGCCCCGGGATGGATGTTGACGATGGCCCCCTTCCTGTCCCGCGGATCCGAGAGAAGGCTGTTTCGCTCCAGGCGTCCGAGCCGCTCCTCGATGCCGGCGGCCATCTGGGCCAGTTCGCCGCCGAGCGAATCGTCGCCCTCCGCCTGAGCCAACTCGACGAGCACTTCCGCGTCCTCGATCTGCCTGCGCAGGGCTTCGGGTTCCTCGACGATCCCCTTCAGGCCCTTGAGTTGCTGCACGATCTTCTGGGCGCTCTCCGGATCGTCCCAGAACCCTGCCCCGGCCATCTGCGTTTCGAGCCGGGCGATATCGGACTGGGTGTCGTCCACGTTCAAACAGGCCCGCAGTTCGGCAAGGCGCTGGGCAAGTCCGCGGATCTGGGTGCTTTCATCCTCGTACATGTCTTCTTTCCGATGAGCCGATGGCCGCCGGCCCGGCCCCGGGCGTCCGGCCGCCCAAAACTAGATTGTAAACCACGGCACGGCCATATAGTAGAGAACCGGCGCCGCAAACAGAAACCCGTCGCACCGATCGAGCACGCCGCCGTGCCCCGGGAACAGCATCCCCGAGTCCTTGACGCCGGCATCGCGCTTCAGGCACGACTCCGCGAGATCGCCCACCTGCGATGCGATGGACAGCACCGCCCCGGCGTAAAGGTATCCCCCGAGGCCCCACTCGGGCAGGCCGGGAATCATCGAACCCGCGTGGAGCCGGCACAACACCGCCATCCCGGCCAGCGTGAAGACGAACCCGCCGATGGATCCCTCCCACGTCTTGTTGGGACTCGCCTTGGGCGCCAGTTTGTGGCGGCCGATGGCCGAGCCGACGAAATAGGCGGCCGTGTCCGTCAACACCACCGCCGTGAACAGCACCGTCACCATGCCCGCGCCCGCCGGCGCGATGTGGTGGAGGAGCAGCACGTGCGCGCCGAACCAGCCCACGTAGAACACCCCGAACACCGTGCTGGCCAGGCCGGCCACGGAATGCTGCCCGCGCACGATGTGGAGCGCCGACACGAGCAGGCACCCGCCGAACAGCAGGAAATTCGTCAGGATGACGCTGTCGAAGTAGCCGCTCAGCGTCACCGCGGTGCCGGCCAGGATGCCGCCGATCGTCTCGGGCGAGATCTCCCGCGCGCGGACGATGGCGTAGTACTCGTAGAGCCCGACGCCGCACAGCACCACGACGAACAGCCCGAAACCGGCCTCGAGCGCCGGATGCCACATGAGCGTGAGGAAAATCGCCGTCAGCACGCCGCCGGTGACGGTGCGGAGCGCGATCTTGCGCGCCTTCGACGGGTTGGCCGCCTGTTCTGCCATGGATGACCTCACCGGCCGCCGAACCGCCGCCGGCGCGATTGGAACTCGGCGATGGCCCGGTGGAGATGGCGTTTCCGGAAATCGGGCCACAGCACACGCGTAACCACGATCTCCGCATAGGATACCTGCCACAACATGAAGTTGCTCAGGCGCAGTTCGCCGCTGGTTCGGATCAGCAAGTCCGGATCGGGCAGATCGGCCACGTAGAGGTGCTTCGCGACACACGCCTCGTCGATGTCGGACAACGCGAGCCTCCCGGCCTGCACCTCCGCGGCGATGGCCTTGGCCGCATCGGCGATCTCCGCGCGCCCGCCATAATTGATCGCCACGTTGAGCACCATGGACTTGTTCCGCGCAGTCAACTCCTCGCAGTGCGTAAGGTCGCCCAGCACCCGCTTGGACAGGCCCTCGCGCCGGCCCATGATCGTCACCCGGATGTCTTCCTTGTGGATGTTGTCGAGTTCGAGGGCGATGTACTTGCCGAGCAACCGGAACAGCGCTTCGACCTCGCGTTTCGAGCGGCGCCAGTTCTCCGTCGAGAACGCGTACAGGCTCAGCGCCTCGATCCCGATCTCCCGGCACGCCTCGACCGCGGCGCGCACGCTCCGCGCACCCGCCTCGTGCCCCGCCACCCGGGGCAGCCCGTGCCGCTTCGCCCACCGGCCGTTGCCGTCCATGATGATGGCGATGTGGCGCGGCAGGCGGCCGGTATCGATTTCGTTCGACGTCATCTGCCGGGCTCTCGGAGCCCCTCCCCTCAAAACGACACCGCGGACGGGCGTCGAGACGCCTCTCTCCGCGGTGTCGGTTCCGTTCAAGCGTACAAGTACGGCATCGCGCCCTAGACTTCCATGATCTCGTCTTCTTTGGCCTTCAATGCCTCATCGATCTTACCGGTGTACTCATCCGTGATCTTCTGGATCTCGGCCGTCAGCTTGTGGGCGTCATCCTCGGGGATGTTCCCGTCTTTCTGCTCCTTCTTGGCCGAGTCCACGAGATGCCGCCGGATGTTGCGCACCGACACGCGCGCCTCTTCGGCCAGCCGCCCCACCAGCTTCGCCAGTTCTTTCCGGCGCTCCTCGGTGAGCTGCGGGATCGGGATCCGGATGACGTGGCCGTCGTTGGACGGCGTCAGATCGAGCGGCGACGCTTGGATGCCCCGCTCGATGGCCCCAAGCTGCGTCTTGTCCCAGGGCGTCACGAGCAGCAGGCGCGGCTCCGGCGCGGCCACCGTCGCCACCTGGTTGATCTTCATCTTCGCCCCGTACACCTCCACCTCGATCCCGTCCAGCAGCCCGATCGAGGCCCGGCCCGTGCGGATGCCCGTCAACTCGTGCCGGAACGCCTCCAGACTCCGCTCCATCTTGTTCCGTGCGTCCTTGGCAAGCGCGTGGTGCTCCATCGATCAGTCTCCTCTTACCATAGTGCCGATCGGTTCCCCCTGGATCGCCTTAATGATACTGCCCGGCCGCGTCAGATTAAAGACCAGAATGGGCATCTTGTTCTCGCGGCACAGCGAGATGGCCGTTCCATCCATCACGCGCAGATTGTGGGCCAGCGCCGTCGTGTACGTCAACTCGTCGTAACGCTTCGCGTCTTTGTTGACCACCGGATCGCTGTCGTACACGCCGTCCACTTTCGTCGCCTTGAGGAGCACCTCGGCGCCGATCTCGCTCGCGCGCAACGCGGCCGCCGTATCGGTGGTGAAGAAGGGATTGCCCGTGCCCGCCCCGAAGATGACCACGCGGCCCTTCTCGAGGTGGCGCAGCGCCCGCCGCCGGATGTACGGCTCGGCCACCGGCGGCATCTCAATCGCCGTCAGCACCCGCGTGTTCACGCCCCGGTGCTCGAGCACGGCCTGCACGGCCAGCGCGTTGATCACCGTGGCCAGCATGCCCATGTAGTCGCCCGTCGGCCGATCCGGGCCGCTCGTCAGCGCGTTCCCCGCGCCGCGATAGATGTTGCCGGCGCCCACCACGAGCCCCACGTCCACGTTCATGGCGCGGACTTCGGCCACCTCGTCGCAGAACCGGCCCACCGTGTCGAAATCGATCCCGCCCGAGCCTTCCGGGCCCAGCGCCTCCCCGCTCAACTTCAGCAAAATGCGCTTGTACACCGGGGATCCCACGCCGCAGGCCTCCTTCCGCTTATGCCTCCACGCCTTCGCCCAACTGAAACCGCGCAAACCGGCGGATCTCGATCTTCTCGCCCACCTTGCCGCTCAACTGCTTGGTCAGTTCCTCGATGGTCCCCTCGAACTCGTCGTGCTTCACGAACGCCTGTTCCAGCAGGCACACTTCCTCGTACCACTTCTTCAGCATCCCGTCGGCGATCCGATCGAGCACCTTCTCGGGCTTACCCGTCTCCTTGGCGCGCGCCACGTAGATCTGCTTCTCGGCGTCTGCCGCCGCCTGCGGCACCTCGTCACGAGACACCCAGCGCGGACTCGCCGAACACACCTGCAGGCAGATGTCCTTGCAGAACGTCTGGAAATCGTCGCACCGCGCCACGAAATCGGTTTCGCAGTTCACCTCGACCAGGACGCCGATCTTCCCGCCCATGTGGATGTACGAGCATACCGCGCCCTGGCTCGCAACACGATCCGCCCGCTTGGCGGCCGACGCGATGCCCTTTTCCCGCAACCAGACCGTGGCCTTCTCGAAATCCCCGTCCGTCTCCGTGAGCGCCTTCTTGCAATCCATCATCCCCGCGCCCGTTGATTCGCGGAGCTTCTTCACGTCTTGAGCCGTAAACGCCATGACCTACTCGTCTCCTTCCACGTCGGTTTCGTCCATGTCCGTGTCCGCCTCGGCCGCGTCGGCGGCCTGTTGGGCGGCCGCCAAGCTGTTTCCGGCCGCTGCGGCTTCCGCCACGGCTTCCGCCACGGCCGCCGACGGCGGCATCTGGCCCTTCCGCGCCATGTCCTCGGCCCGCACCTTCTCCGCGTGCGCCAGCCCCTCCAGGGCCGCATCGGCGATCACCGAACAGAACAGGTTGACGGCACGAATGGCGTCGTCGTTCCCCGGAATCGGCAGCGGCACCGCATCCGGATCGCAGTTCGTGTCCACGACACCCACGCACATGATATCGAGCCGGTTGGCCTCACGAATCGCGATCGTCTCCTTCTTCGAGTCGATGACGAACATGACCTTCGGCAGCGTGTCCATGGACTTGATGCCGGACAGGTTCTTCTTCAGCTTGGCGTGATACTTGCGCAGCCGCGACGACTCCTTCTTGGACAGCTTGTCGAACTCCCCGTTGGCCTCCATGTCGTCGTAGCGCAGCAGAGTGCGCACGCTCTGCTTCACCGTCGAGAAATTCGTCAGCGTGCCGCCCAGCCAGCGGGTGTTCACGTAGTACATCCCGCACCGCGTCGCCTCGCGCTGGATCGGCTCCTGCGCCTGGCGTTTCGTGCCCACGAACAGCACCGTGCCGCCCGCCGCTACCGTGTCGCGCACGTAGGCGTACGCTTTCCGCAACTGCCGGAGCGTCTTCTGCAAGTCAATGATGTAGATGCCGTTGCGCTGGCCGAAGATGTACTTCGCCATTTTCGGGTTCCAGCGGCGGGTTTGGTGGCCGAAATGGATTCCGGCCTCGAGGAGGTCCCTCATCGATGCGACAGCCATGCGTAGTCTCCTTTTCGGGTTATCCTCGGGGTCTTGGACGGCCCACCCGGCGCACCGCCGGGCACCCGAACCGTCTCTATGGCGTGGACCCCTGTGGAGTTAGAACCGCCAGAGAATAGCATACGTCCGCAGCCGATGGCAAATCCTTGCGGGCTCCCACAATCCGCACGTAACGCTCTCCACGTGGGAGACGAAGTCTCAATTGGCCCGCCGCGGCGGGCCTTTCCGCTGCTTTGCCGTTTCGCTCCGTACATCCTGGGCTTCTTGATGGACGGCAGACGCAGGGAGACCGGCACGATGCCGCTTCTGCGTTGGACGGAAACGTAGACGCGGCATCCTGCCGCGTTCCTTGCGTGCGGATTGTGGGGTGAATGGACTGCGCGTCCCGGGGAAGGGTTCGCGCACCCTTCGAGCAGTCACCGCGGGGCCGGTTGGCCCCCCTGCGCCACCAGGCCGGTGAGGGCCGCCTCGAGCGCCCCGGCCTCGACAGGCAGGTTCGCGGCCAACTCGCGGCAGATCCGGCGATCCTCCACCACCTCGGCCAGCACGCACTCAGCCTGTAGCACCGGCAGGTTACGCGCTGTTCGCACTGCATCGAGAAGCTCCTTCACCCGGCGCCCGGCCAACTCGATCCCGACGCCTTCGCTGCTCACGAGCACGGCCCCGTCCGCCAGACGCCGCGCCAGCCCATCCGCGTGCTTCGCCGCGCCCTCCTCGGCCGATTCGGTGCTGCCGGAGGAGCCCAAGCCAGGCATGCAGACTTCGGCGCGGCGGAAGTCGTAGTTCCCGGGAAAAAGGCCGAAGCTGACCCCCGATTGTCTGTCCACAACGACCAGTTCGTGTGAGGGATCGATGATCCGCTCAACAATGTCTTGGGAGGCCACGAAGTCCAGCACCTCCGCCCACGCGACGTCCTGCCCCTTCTCAGCCAACAGTTTTGGATACAGTGCCAAGGTTAGATAGTCCGAGAGGCGCACTACGTGGGGGAACTGCCCGGACTCGGGGAGTTCCGGCGCGGTGGGCAACGCCGCGGGCGCACCGGCCTGGGCCCGCCTGAAGCGCTTCAGGGCCAGGCCGTTGACGGCCACCTCGTAGGCCGAATCGTCCGCCTCGGCCACTGTCAAGGCATAGGGTGCCGCAATCAGGTGTCCATTCAGAATCACGCACCCCCGGGCGATGCCCGTGGCGGGTGTGGCCGCGGCCGGCCGCTCACTGGCGCACTTGGCCCGCACCTTGGCCTCGGTGAGGGACACATCGAAGCGCGGCTTGCGCGCCATAGGCCGCACCACCCACTTGTCGCCCAAGTCGCAACACGCCAGTTGCCCGGCCCGCATGGCCACCTGGAGCAGGAGATTCGCCCGGCTGTTGGGCGCCGGCGAGTACACGCTCACATAGGTGCGGCACGGCACTTCGAACT
>JAFGTL010000582.1 GCA_016934125.1 Candidatus Hydrogenedentota bacterium | reverse complement strand
GCGTCGCCATCGCCCGCGCCCTCGCCAACGAGCCCCTCATGCTCCTCGGCGACGAGCCCACCGGCAACCTCGACTCGAAGTCCGGCGAGGAGATCCTCAACCTGTTCGACGACCTCCATGCCCAGGGCAAAACCATCATCACCGTCACCCACGACGAGCAGATCGCCGATCGGGCCGACCGCGTCATCCGCCTCCGCGACGGGGAAATCGAACATGATGTACGCAACTGATCGGCCCACGGCCCTCCGCCCGCGCCACCATGCCCTGTCGCTCGCCCGCCTCAAGCGGATCGTCAAACTCGGCCTCAAGAGCCTCTGGAACCACCGCCTCCGTTCCCTCCTCACCATGCTCGGCATCGTGTTCGGCGTCGCCTCCGTCATCGCCATGCTCGCCATCGGCGAAGGCGCCAGCTTCGAGGCCCAGGAGATGATCCGCCAGATGGGCAGCAACAACATCATCGTCCAGAGCGTCAAGCCGCCCCGCGACGAGTCCTCCGCATCCCAAGAGAGTTTCATGCTCGAATACGGCCTCACCTATGCCGATGTCGACCGCATCAAGGACACCATCCCTGCCGTCAAGATCAAAGTGCCCGCGCGCATCATCCACAAAGACGTGTGGTACGGCGGCAACCGCGTCGCCTGCGACATCTACGGCACCGTCCCGTGGTATCTGTCCGTCGCCAACCATCGCGTTCAACAGGGCCGCTACTTCACCCGCACCGAGCTGGATCAGAAGGCCAACGTCTGCGTGCTCGACGATGCCATGGCGCGCAAGCTCTTCCCCCTCGACTCGCCCATCGGCCGCCGCGTGCATATCGGCACCCAGTACTACCGCGTCATCGGCGTCATGGAGTCCAGAGCCCCCGTCACGAAGGCTGGCGCCGAGTCGGCCGAGCGCAGCGGCAAGGCCAAACGCGATGACGCCTCCCATCGCATGTTCATCCCGCTTACCACCGCCAAGGAGCGATTCGGCGAAACCCTCGTCGAACGCGAGAGCGGCTCCATCTCCATCGAGCGCGTCGAGCTCCACGAAGTCACCGTCATGGTCGCCCAACTCAAGGATGTCGTCGAGGTGGCCGAAATCATCCGCGCCATCCTCGCCCAACACCACAAGAAAGCCGACTACAAGGTAATCGTTCCCCTCACCCAACTCCGCATCGCCGAACGCACCTCCCGCATCTACAGCATCGTGCTCGGATCCATCGCCGCCATCTCCCTCATCGTCGGCGGCATCGGTATCATGAACATCATGCTCGCCAGCGTCACCGAACGCACCCGCGAGATCGGCGTCCGCCGCGCCCTCGGCGCCCGCCGCCGCGACATCATCATCCAGTTCCTCGTCGAAACCGTGCTCCTCTCCGGCGTCGGCGGCATCATCGGCGTCGCCCTCGGCCTCGCCATCCCCTTCTTCGTCACCGTCTTCGCCGACATGCGCACCATCGTCACCCTGTGGTCGCCCCTCATCGCCTTCACCATCTCCGGCATGGTGGGCATCGTGTTCGGCATCTACCCCGCCTTCCGTGCCGCCAATATGGATCCCGTCGAAGCCCTCCGGCACGAGTAACGCCCCGCGCCTCCGCCCATCGGCCGGCCGGTTGACAATCGCGCCTCAACGCTCTACAGTGGCGCCACTTGCTGCAGTCCACCGACCCCGGCGGGAGTGATCCATGACCCCTCTCAAACAATGGGCGGACGCCCTGCGGGCCGCACTCGTTCGGGCCATGTACCGCGGTCACGTCGCCAATGCCGCCGAACGCCTCCTCGAACAGCGCGTCGTCGCCGATTTCCTCGCCCCGGACGTCGGCCGCGACTACGCCCTCACCCGCCATGACAAGGCCGGCCTCGTCCGCCGCATCCGGCATACCCACGCCTCCGTCCAGTCCGCCACCCATTGGACGTACCACGTCGTCCTCGCCGGCCAGATCCTCAGCATTCCGCCCTCCGTCGAGGGCGCCGTCGTCGAGTGCGGCTGCTACAAAGGCGCCAGCACCGCCAACCTCTCCCTCGTCTGCGAGCGCACCGGCCGCACCCTCTACGTCTGCGACTCCTTCCAGGGCCTCCCCGAAGACGACGCCGTTGTCCATCGCTATCCCCACTTCCAGGTGCAGGGCCAGTACGAGAAAGGCATGTATACCGGCACCTACGACGAAGTCCGCGGCAACATCCGCCGCTTCGGCGCCCTCGACGCCTGTTCATTCGTCCCCGGCTTCTTCTCCGACACGCTCCACACCGTGCCCGCCCCCGTCGCCTTCGTGTTCGTCGACGTCGACCTCGTGTCCTCCATGCGCGACTGCATCGTGCATCTGTGGCCCAAGCTTATCGAAGGCGGCTACTTCTACACCGACGACTCGGCCGACATGGAAGTCGTCCAACTCTGGTTTGACACCCCCTGGTGGCGTGAACAGTTCGGCTGCCCCGCGCCGGGGTACGTCGGTTCCGGCTGTGGTCTGCCCCTCTCCATCGGCAACTGCACCCTCGGATACGCCCAGAAGGTTGCCGACTACACCGCCGCCTATGGCCGTGTCCCCTGGCTGCGCTATCCCGATCCCTCCTGAGCCGCCGTCGTCTACTTCCATCGGCCCCAGCCCAGTGTGGTACAATTCAACCGATAGCCAGCGGGCATCCAACTTAACTGTTTGAAATGACTATGGATATAGCGATCAAGCCGGCCGAGTCCAACGACGAGTTGCGGATGGTTCACGACCTCCTCGCCCAGGTGCATTCCGGGGGCGACTACTCCTCCGCGCTCCGTTGGCTCGAAACCACCGGCACCCACTACCCGGCGTTCCTCCGCGAGCACACCCGCATCGCCACCATCAAGAACGAAGTCGTCGGCGGCCTCCGCCTCATCACCGACACCATCCGCCTCGGCGAGGCGCGCCTCAAGATGGGCGGCATCGGCTGGGTGACCACCGCCGAGCGCCACCGCGGCAAAGGCATCTGCCGCCTCCTCATGGATGACATCCTCGCCTACATGCGCGAGCATAAGTACCACGTATCGCTGCTCTTCGGCATTCCCGACTTCTACCACAAGTTCGGCTATGTCACCACCCTCGCCGACTACTCGATCGTCATGAACGCCACCGAGGCCCTCACCTTCGAGCGTCCCTTCCGATCCCGCCCCGCCAGGCACGGCGATATCCCCGCCATCCGCAAGATCCACGACGCCAACGATCGCGGCGTCGCCTGTTCCATCCTGCGATCCGCCGCCCACTTCGCCTGCCGCGCCGACACGGCCACCCCCTTCCAGGCCCTCATCGACGAGCAGGGCAAAGTCATCGCCTATTACTCGTTCAGTGTCCAGGACGACCACGTCCGCGTCGATGAAGTCGGCGTGGCCGAGCCCGGCCTGTGCGCCGCCGTCGTCGGCACGACCGCGGCCATCGCCGAAGACAAGTCCCTCGGCCACATCCGGTTCCACGTGCCGCCGCCCCACCCCTTCGCGCGCTACCTGCTCCAGTTCAAATCCCGTCACGAAATGCGCATCGATCGCGACGCGGACGGCATGATGGCCTTCATCGACCTCGGCGAATGCCTCGAACTCATGATCCCCGAATGGGAGAACCTGCTCGCCCGGAGCACCACCGCCGCATACCGCACCGAGTTCACCTTGCTCGTCGACACCGCCGGCCCCTACCGCATCCGCGTCAACCGCGGCGCCGTCGATGTCGCCCGCGTCTCCGGCAGTAACAAGATCTCCGTAACGCCCCACGAACTCATGCACCTCGTCACCGGATACCGGTATCCCGACGACATCCTCGATTCGCGACACCGGTTTATCTCGTGCGATACCCGGCTCCTGTTTACTACACTGTTCCCGAAACGCTGCCCCTACGTGTGGCGATTCGATCGATTCTGATGGACGTGTCCCGAAGGAGCGATGCAATGCGTTCGAACGCGATTGGCTCAATGCTTGGCGTTGTGACAGTGTTCCTCGCGGCCGCCGTCCCGGCGGAACCCGCCCCGGCGCAGGACGCCGTCTATCTGAGCGACGCGTACGAGGCCCTCGCGCCCACCTGCGCGCAGGGCTGGGGCGCGCTCGGTCTCAATACCGCCGCGGGCCAGTCGCCCGGCACCGGCGCCCCGCTGCGCATCGGCGAGGCCCTCTTCGACAAAGGCCTCGGCCACCACGCGCCCGGCGAGATCCACATCGAATTGCCCGAAGGCGAGTACACCGCATTCGCCGCCACCGTCGGCGTCCACTGGCAGGGCGGCGGCCGCGGCAGCGTCGCGTTCCAGGTGTTCGTTGACGGTGAAAAGCGGTTCGACAGCGGCGCCATGACGGACAGCGACGCCGCCCAGTCCGTCGACGTGCCCCTCGCGGGCGCCCGGCAACTTCGCCTCGTCGCCACCGACGCCGGCGACGGCATCTCGTGCGACATGGCCAACTGGGCCGATGCCCGGTTGCTGCGCGATCCGAATGCCATGCGCTTCGGCGCGCCCGAAATCCTGTTGTGCGGACGCCCCGCCCCCGAGCCAAGCCCCGCCGTCTGCGAGTTCTCGCTCATCGCCACCGACTCCAGCCCGCAGATCGCCGCCCTCGGCCGCGGCGCGTTCGCAGCATGCCTGCGCGAAGGCGAGGATGTCGCCGTCAG
>JAFGTL010000581.1 GCA_016934125.1 Candidatus Hydrogenedentota bacterium | reverse complement strand
TGCCGTACGGCACGCCGCTTGCCGAGGCGGTGTTCCGGGCCGACACCGCGTTCGGGCAACCGACGCGCGCGCTGCAGGCTACCGACAACGGCCCGGGCGAGCCGGAGAACGATGGGAATCCGTTCGAGGCGTTCAAGGGAAACAGCTACCTCGAGTGCCACCGCCCGATGCATGACATGATCCGCGCATACGAGACGGGCGCCGAGTACACCTATCCTCTGCGCGGAACGAAGGTGATCGAGGCGGGCGCGCCACGGCGGATCGGCGCCGACGAGGCGCTCACCATGGCCGCCACCGTGGCGCACAACACCGAGAAACTGGACGAACACGAGTGGAACGTGATGAGCGTCGTGTATGCGCCGAGCGACCTCGAGTTCTGGGTGGCATACGAAACCTGCGGCGATGACGGAACCTGGCGGAATGCGCCGGATTCCGGATACTGGCGTTTTGAGGTGGAGAGATTGCTCGATCGATAAGGGGGGCCTTATGACCATCATCGGAGTGTTGCTGGCGCTTGCGGGAATCGTGGGCTTCGCGCTGAATTACCTGGGCATCGTGCGCGTCACCGGGGCGCTGGGCAGTCCCGCCACCTGGGCCGTGGTGGGCGTCGTGGGCGTCGTCGTCTTCTTCATCTCACGGCGTCCCAGCGACTGATCCCAATCCGGGCTCTCAGCGCGAGGCAGAACTGCGGGCGGGCGTGACGGGGTTCCGTCCGTCTCGGCGTATTCGCTGAAGGCACCGTCCGCGCCCTGACGCGCGGCAACCCAACTCGACGAGGCTCATCAGGAGGGACACATGCCAAGGGCAATCCGTAGTGTTACGGCGCTCGCACTGCTCACCGGCACGGTGGGCGCGGCGTTCGCCGACTGGGACGAGGCGCTTCCCGGCGCGGGCTCCTACGTGAGCGTGCATCGGGACTTCACCGCCGACTTCGACGCGTCCTTCGTCGCCAACGCGCTCGACGCGAGCTTCAGTCTGCGGCAGCAGTGCGGAAACGTCTGCCTGCCGGGCATCTTCCTTCATCCGAAGAACGCCGAGGACGCCGTGCTCACCTACGAGGGCGTCGTTGTGCCTGCCGGCCCGTCTCTTCGCAGCTTCGTGATCTTCCGTATCGGCATCCGCGACGGGGTGCCGTGGGACGAGGCCGATGGCCGCGCCAACGGCGTCCGCTTCATCATTGCCATCGACGGTGAGGTTGTGTTCTCGGACGATGCGGTGGGTGTCGGCTGGCACGCGCGGGCCGTGGATGTGAGCCCCTGGGCGGGGCGAGCCGTCCGGCTCGAGTTCCGCACCAACGCCATCGACGGCCACACCGGCTACGACTGGGCCGTGTTCGGCGAGCCGGCCCTCGTCAGCCTGCCGGATGACGCCGTGCTGGGCGGCGCGGAACTGCGCGGCGGTATCGCCTTGGCCGGGGTGGCGTGTCCGGAGCCTTCCGTGGTTACGGTGGCGATGGGCGCCGGCACGGGCGACGCCGTGAGCGAGACGCTCCGCGTGGGGCCGGGCACGCACTGGGTGCCGCTCCATTTCGCCGTGTCCGGCCCGGTGACGCTGGAGGTCGGCTCGGGCGCGGCGACGCTTGTGCGCACGCTGGCGCGTGCCTATCCGCCGCAGTTGACGTCGCCCGAGGTGGCCCTCTCGAGCCCGCTGGTAACCGCCGGGCGCCCGTTCAGCGTGACGCTCACGACGAAGAATGAAGGGCGCGGCGCGTTTCCCGGCGCCTACCGGGTGGAGGCGGACTGCGGTGCGCCCCTCGAACTCGGCCCGCTCGCGCCCGGGGCATCCGCGACACTCCGCTGGGACGGATTGTGCGTGGACGAGCCCGGCGACTGGGCCTATCGCGTCGGCCCGGTATCGGCGTCGTGCCACGTGTTTCCCCGCGAACCGGTGACGCCTGCCGGACGCGGCACGGGCGCATACGCGGACGTGCCGCGGCGTGGGCCGATCGCGGCGTCCGTTGGGAACGCGTGGGCCCGGCTCAGCTTCGTGACGGACGAGAGCCGCGACGCCTACGCCATCGCCGAGGCATGGAACGGGCGGGCGTGGCAGCGCGTCGGATCGCTCTACCCGCTCGTGAAGGTGGTGGCGCGCGCGGGGGATGCACCGGCCCGGGCGCTCGGCGTGCGGATTCACGCGTTCGAGGCGCGCCACGGCGGGCTGACGGTCTCGGCTGACGTGTTCGACGCCGGCGGCCGTGCGTGGCCCGTGCGCATCGCTTACGGCGCGGAGGCCGCCGCGCCACGGATCGCCATCGAAGCGGAACTGGGGGCGGACTGCCCGACGGATCTGCTCGCCTTCTACGCGCCCACCGTGCTTGCGGGCGATCGGGCGTTCGGCGTCGAGAAGGACTTCGCCATCTTCCCGGGGCTCGAATACCTGGAGGGTGACGAGCCCTCGTCGTCGGAGCGGGATTTGGCGTATCCGCTCAGCGATCGCCGGGTGCCCGCAATCCACAAGATCGCGACGCCCCTCCTGGCCGTCCAGGGCGAAGACGCGCTCGTCGCGTTGTTGTGGGACGCGAATCAGGAATGGGCGGAGGGCGAGAAGCATCCCGCGGCGCGGTTCCATGCGCCCGCCTTCGATTCGGGCCTCGGATTCGTCCACCTGGCCCTGTTCGCGCCGTCGGTAGGCGAGTACGTCGAGGAGAACCACTACGAGGCCACGCACCCCTACCGGATGAAGACGGGAGAGTCTCTGCGCTTGAAGGCATGGCTCGTGCTCGATCACAAAGCGCGATACGGGCAAGACAGCATCGTGCAGGGGCCGCACAACGGGGGCCTCGTGCTGCAGGCCATGCAGCACTGGTTCGAGACGTACGGCCTGCCCGGGCCGTCGCCTCAGCCGCGCCCGTGGGATGAGGAGCGCGCCCTGTGCCGGCACGCATACGCCGGCCCCGTGTGGGGCGACGATCCGCCCGGCTGGCGCCACACGGTTGATCGGCCTTCGCAGTTGCTGGTGGGCCACGCCGTTCCCCAGTTGATCGATCTGCGGGCGGGTGTCAGCCCCGAGGTGCAAGCGGGCGTCGAACACCGGATCGCCCTCGTCCTCAACCGCGCCATTCAGGAGCAGGGCCCCCACTATCTGTGGGCGCATGGGGGTTGCCACATCATGATGGGCGAATTGCCCTTTTACTACGGCTATCTGCCCGAGGCCTTGCAGGACTTCCGGCAGGTGGCGTTCGCGCAGATCGCGGGCCGGGAAGACGGGCTCTGGGTTTGGCGATCTCATTCGGAGAAGCACGCCGTACTCGGCGTCGAAGGCCATCACACCCTCGGGCAGCCGGCCCATCCGTCCATGATGTGCCTGCGGGCCGCGCGCCTGACGGGCGATCGCGAACTGGCCGCGCAGGCCCTCGACGCGATGCGGCAGATGGAGCGCTACGAGGTGCCGCGCGGCGCGCAGATGTGGGAGTGCCCGCTGTATCAACCCGACATTCTGGCGGCGGGCCGGGCGATCCGGGCGTACTGCGAGGCCTATCGGCTCACGGGCGATCCCGCACACCTGGCCCAGGCGCGCTACTGGGCCTGGACGGGCCTGCCCTTCCTCTATTTCTGGGAGATGGAAGGGTATCCCACGATGAAGTACAACGTCATCTCCGTGATCGGTTCGACGTTCTACTCGCACTCGTGGCTGGGCCTTCCGGTGGTGTGGTGCGGGCTCGTCTACGGTTACGGCCTGCTCGATCTGGCCGAATTCGACGATTCGTTCCCGTGGGCGCACGTCGCCCAGGGCATCGTGAATTCGACGATGTGGCAACAGTATACGGATGGCCCGAGCAAGGGCTGCTATCCCGACTCCTGGAGCATGGTGGAGAACAAGCCGCATCCGGCCGACATCAGTCCCGAGAACATCCTTGTGAACGAGTTCCGGCTCCGCGGGTTGTCGCCCGAGATCCGATTTGCGCGGTTCGACGCGCCGGACGGCCCCGTCATGCTGAACTCTGCGGCCGACATCGTCGCCACGGCCGGTTCGCCCGGCGAGGGGGCCATCGAGTTCGGCCTGCAGAGCGTGCCGGGATTCGGGGTATACACGTTGTTGGCGCCGGTGCCGGAGCCGGCGCGCGTCGACGGGGCCGGGCCCCGCGTCGACGGGAGCGAGGCGCTATGCGCCGTGCCGGAGGGATGGTTCTACGACGGGGAACTCGAGGCCGTGATCCTCAAGCATACCCCCGGCGACGGGCCGGTATCGTGCAAGGTGGGCTGGTGAGTGGGCGCCGCGCGCGGTGTGCCTACCAGTAGATGTACTTCAGGAACGTGGCTTTGCTGGCCGCGTCGATGGTGTCCAGATCCTCGATCTCATAGCGGTTGTTGTCGACGTCGAAGATGATCCGGCCGTTGACGGGCCCTTCCACCACCGTGTCGCGCTCGAAGCGCTTCGTCAGGAATTCCATGTTGCCCTTGTCCGTCTCGACATTCCAGGTGAGGAATCCCATCTCTTCCTTGATCGACACGATCTTCTGGACGTAGTGGATGAAGTAGCGTTTGGCGAGCTCGTGCTCCACGGCCAGCCGTGAACTGGGGGCCAGCTCCTTGAGCCGGCGCACCATGCCGATTTCCTTGTGCTCGAAGGCGGAACTCCCCGTCCACAGGGCAATGAACTCGCTCGGCCGGGACACCGGAAACGCGCGGTAGGCGCGGACGTGATCGTACACCTCTTCCCCGTAGCGCACCTGCATCCCGCCTTCGTCCATCGAGTAGATGTGCAGCTTCTTGGGGTTCAGATAGCGGATATGGGGAATCTCGAGGCGCTTCCGCTCTTCCCGCTTCGCCTCCGCAGTCTTCTGGGCCTCATCGCGCATCTGCTCGATGGCCTTGAAGTCGGGCATCGTGCCCACGCTGCCACTCGACAGTTGGGTTTGGATCTCGACGAGCCGCTTGTAGATGCCGTTCTGCGCGAGCAGTTCCTCGTGGGTGCCGTGTTCGCGAATCAGGCCCTCCTCGAACACGAGAATCCGATCGCAGTTCCGCAGCGTCGACAGCCGGTGCGCAATCGCGATGGTGGTTCGCCCGAGGCTGAGCGCCTCGAGCGCCTTCTGAATCTCGCACTCGGCGATGGTGTCCACGCTCGACGTCGCCTCGTCGAGGATGAGGATGCGGGGATTCTGGATCAGGGCGCGGGCGATGGCCACGCGCTGGCGCTCGCCGCCGGACAACCCCGAACCGCGCTCGCCCAATCGCGTGTCGTATCCGTCGTGGATGCGCGTGATGAACATGTGGGCGTTGGCGGCCAGCGCGGCGTTGAGGATCTGCTGGGGCGCCACCTTCGGGTTGCCGTAGGCGATGTTCTCGGCGATGGTGCCGCGGAAGAGGAACGGATCCTGGGCCACAATGCCGATCTGGCGGCGCAGGCAGAGCTGGCGGATTTTCTGCACGTCGATGTTGTCGATCGTGACTTCGCCTTCCTGCGGATCGTAGAAACGCATGATCAGATTGACGGTGGTGGACTTGCCGCTTCCGCTGTGGCCGACGATTCCCACCATCTCGCCGGGCTGCACGCGGAACGACACGTCGTGCAACACGGGGATGTGCGGATCGTAACCGAATACCACGTTCCGGAACGCCACCGAGCCCTGGATCTCGACGTCCACAGCGTCCGTGGCCTCCTCGATCTCGGGCGTCTCGTCGAGCACTTCGAACACGCGGTGCGCCTGTGTCGTGAACGACGTAAACCACGTCGACATCTGCGTGAGCGAGTTGAGGGGCCCATAGAACATGGCCAGGTAACCGATGAACGCGATCAACTCGCCGAGGGTGAGTTCCCGCACGGCGGTGGGATCGAGGGAGTGGATTACGGCGAGCCCGCCGAAGAACCAGATGAAGAAACTCCCGATCTGGAACACGAACCCGACGGCCGGGTAGAAGCGTGCCGTGGCGAACCCGACGTTGAGGGCCGCATCGCGATAGCGCAGGCTGTACTCGTCGAACCGGTGCGCCTCACGGCCTTCCTGGGCGAACGCCTTGACGACGCGGATGCCGTTCAACGTGCCGTGCAGGATGTTGGACAGGCTCGAACGCGTCGTCCAGAACTTGCGGTATCCGGGCACGATCCGCCGGTAATACACCACGGTGGACAGCATGACGAAGGGGGCCGGGACGATGGCCACCAACGCCAGTTTCCAGTTCAGCGTGAACATGAACACCGCGACCACGCTCACCAGGATGAGCTGGTATCCGAACCCTGACGTCAACTGGACGATGAACGTCTGCAGCGTCTCGATGTCCTGCGAGCACCGTTGCATCAACTGGCCCACGGGATGCGTGTCGTGGTAGCGGACGGACATGTCCTCGAGTTTCCGGAACACCTCCTGGCGCAACTCGAACGCGAGCCGGTTCGAGATCCACACCGCCAGCGTTTCGCGCAGGAACCCCACCAACGCGCCCAGTGCCGTCGCGGCGACGAGCCCGCCCACCAGAATGTAGAGCCACTGGTAGCGGATCTCCGCCGCGAGATCGGTGTAGACGCCCGTTTCGGCGTCGAACCCCTCTGCCGTGTTGTATCCGATGAAGGTGGCCACCCGGTTGAACCAGGGCGGCAGTTCCTTGGGCTGTGCCGTAAGCACGTTGTCGACGAGCACGCGCGTGAACTGCGGCGGCAACGTCACCAGCCAGGCGGTGAGCAAGACCAGCCCGAAGGCGGCAAGGGCGTGGGGCCAGTAGGTGCGCACCCGCTTGAGAAACCGGAGGAACACCATGCCCCGCTTCAGGCACTTCGGGCAGATCTTCATGTGCTTGTCGGGCAGGATGCAGCCGCATTTCTCGCATCGCCCCTTCACCACCTCTTCCTCGGGCTCGGCAACGACGTGCTTGCCTTCGGCGAGAGACTTGAGGCGTTGTGCGACCTTGGCGAATTTCTCGGCGTTCTTGTTCGAGAACCGCGCCAGTTCCTCGAACACGTCGTTCATCTTGACTTCGAGGAATCCGGAGCCTACGCGCGTGTCTGTGCGCGCCGTCTCGATCGATTCGATCGGGATGTCTTTCAGAAGCAGGGCTTCGTGTTCTTCCTCATCGATGAAGAAGACACACACCAGTTCCTTCGTGACGACCACCCACGATTCCGAATACTCGCCTGCGATGTCGAGATCGGTGTCTGTCGCGACGATGATGTCATCGGGCGGGATCTCGCGCTTGTGAAGCGCATCGAGTACCAGCGGTGGGAGGGGCCGAAGAATATGGGTGGTATCGGGTTTCGAATGTGAGACGTCTGAATCAGCCATATCCACTCTCCCTCATCGGGGAGATACGCTACGATTTCTAAGTCTAATCTTACCACATGGTTCCGGCAAATGCCAGGAATCGGCCGGAATGGTACCCCTGCCAGCGGGCAATGTCAAGGAATAACATGGGAATAACATGGGAACAGGAGGGGGCGCCCCATGGGAGGGTGCGGGGCGGGTTGTCGAGTCGGGTATTTCGCGCGGGATTTGCGGTGTGCGCGACGCGCTGGCGCGGTGTGCCGCCCTTCGCGTTCGACGGCCTGGGCTCCAGCCGTGTTCGCGTCTCGAAACACACGTCCGTGGGCCACCGCGGGCCGGTTCCGGTGCACGGTTCCGGTGCAAAACTTGATCTGCCCGTCGTTTGCCTGCATTATCATAGGCCCCGCGGGCGGCTCTCGGTGCAGGCGTTGCGCGCCGCCCGGATTCGCAGGAACGAGGAGCATGTTATGACCGAGGTCGGTTTCGGGATTATCGGGTGCGGCAACATCGGCCCCATCCACGCGATGGCGATTGCAGAGGTGGATCAGGCGCGTTTGGTGGCGGTGTCGGATGTGGTCGAGGAAAACGCCCGGAAACTGGCCGGCAAGTACGGGGCGACACCGTATGGCAATTACGAAGAAATGCTTGCCCGGGACGATGTGAATGTAGTGTGCCTGTGCGTGCCGAGCGGCTTACGGGCGGAGATTGCCGAGAAGTGCGCGGCCGCGGGCAAACACATCCTGTCTGAGAAGCCCCTCGAGATCAGCACCGAACGGATCGATCGCATTTTGGCCGCGGTGGATCGGGCGGGGGTGCGGCTCGGCTGCGTGTTCCAGAGCCGTTTCGCCAACGGGCCCCAGCTTGTGCGGCAGGCGCTGGATGAGGGCCGGTTCGGCCGGGTTGTGCTCGGCGACGCCTACATCAAGTGGTATCGCTCGCCCGCCTATTACGCCAGCGGGGCCTGGCGCGGCACGCGCCGTCTGGACGGCGGGGGCGCCTTGATGAACCAGGGCATTCACATGATTGACTTGCTGGTGTGGTTCCTGGGGCGGCCGGTGAGCGTGTTTGCCAAGACGAGCCTGGTCGGCCATGAGGAGCTCGAGGTCGAGGATCTGGCCTGTGCGATCATCACCTTCGAGAGCGGCGCCATGGGCGTCATCGAAGGGAGCACGGCGGCATGGCCCGGGCATCCGGCACGCGTCGAGGTGTACGGCACCGAAGGCAGCGCCGTGATCGAGACGGGCGAGGTGCGGAGCTGGCAGTTCCGCGATGATCGCCCGGACGATGAGGAGATTCGGAGGGGGCTGGGCCGAGAGGCCGATCTCGGCTCGGGCGCGGGCGATCCCTTGAGCGACCTCAAGCATGAGGGCCATCGCCGGCAGATCGAGGACTTCGCCTGCGCGATTCTCGAGGGCAGAGAGCCCGCGATCGACGGGCGAGAGGGCCGGCGCTCGGTGGAGTTGATCGAGGCCATCTACCGCTCGGCCGAGGCCGGCCGGCCGGTTGACATATAGCAGATCCAGAGTTCAGTCCTTGCGCGATGCCTTTCCGGGCCGCGATGTTGCCGGCGCGTTCTGCGCGGGCGCTCAACTCCCCGAAACGCGGCGCCCGGCTCAAACCAGTCCAGGAGACGATACATGACGAGACATACCTGCAATATCTGGCGCGCGGCGGCCATGGCGTTGTGCGCGATTCTGACGGCGATGGCGGGATGGTGTGGATACGCGGAGGAAGCCGCGCCGGCCGCGGCCCCTGCTCCGTCCGACGCGGCCGCCCCGGCCCCGGACGCCGCCGAAGGCGCCACCCCCGAACTGGTGGCGCGCGTCGGTGAGGGCGACGGAGTCACCAAGGCCGAATTCGACGAGATGGTGGCCAAGCTCCTGCAGGCCCAGGCGGCGCAGGGCAGGGCGCGGGGGCAGGCGGTGCCCACGGGCATGACGTACGAACAGAAGAAGCGCCTGCTCGATCAGATGGTGGACACGAAGGTGATCGATCTCCTCGCGAAGGAGGCCGGATGCACCGTGGCCGATGCCGACGTGCAGGCGAAGGTCGATGATCTCAAGAGCAAGCTGTCCGCTGCCGGCCGTTCGCTCGAGGAGGCCCTCGAACAGGAGGGGATGACGCTGGCCAAACTGAAGGAGATGCTCGGCCAGCAGATGGTGAGGACGAAGTTCCTCGAGGGCAAAGCCGAGGAGGTGACGGTGTCGCCGGCCGAGATCGAGGAGTTCTACGGCCGGCTCAAGGAAGCGGGCCGGCTCGAACAGCCGGAGTCCGTTGACGTGGCCCATATTCTCGTGCGGGTGCCCCAGGGCTCCGACGAGGCCACGTGGGACGAAGCCAAGGCGAAGATCGACGCCGCCCGCAAGCGCGTTGTCGAGGGCGGCGAGGATTTTGGCGCCGTGGCCAAGGAAGTCTCGGACGATCCCGGCTCGAAAGACAAAGGCGGCAAGTATGAGGGCGTGACGCTCGCCAGCCAATATGTCCAGCCCTTCAAAGATGCGTCGTTCGCGACGGCGGTGGGTGAAGTGTCCGAGCCGTTCAAGACGCAGTTCGGCTGGCACATCCTGACCGTGGACGTGAAGCACGAGGCCCGGACGTCGACGCTCGAGGACGAGTCCGAGAAGATCGAGCGCTCTTTGAAGCAGCAGAAGGTTCAGGAGGCGATTCAGCAGCTCATCGCCGACGGCCGCGAGAAGATGAAGGTGGAGATCCTGCTGCAGCCGGAGCCGGGCGAAGAAGAGGGGGCCGCAGGCCAGGACGCCGGAGCCTTGCTCGAGCAGGCGAGCTGATTCCGGGGCAGCAAGGATGGAAGCGAGGAAAGGAACGCGACATGGCCGGAACCACGCGGATTGACGTGACGATTGTCGGCGGCGGGATGATTACGCATGATCTGATCCTGCCGTGCATTTATCACCTTCAACGAACGGGCGTCGTCGACGGCATCGACATCTGCGCGTTGAACAATCCGCCCCTCAAGGCCCTGCGGGACAGCGCCGAGATCCAGGACGCGTTTCCGGGGCAGGCGTTCGTTCCCCACCCGGGGTTCGACGAGCCCGCCACGGCGGCGTTTCCCGACCTCTACAAGGAGACCATCGCCGCCATGAAACCGCGCAATGCCGTGGTGGTGGCCATGCCGGATCAGTTGCACTACCCCGTCATCATGGAGGCCATCCAGCACGATCAGCACGTCCTGTGCGTGAAGCCGCTTGTGCTCGAGTACGCGCAGGCCGTCGAGATCGAGCACCTGGCCCGCGACAAGGGGCTCTTCATCGGCGTCGAGTACCACAAGCGGTTCGATCGGCGCGCGCTCCTGGCCCGGCGGCACTATGAACACGGCGATTTCGGCGAGTTCGTCATGGGCGAGGCCAAGATGATCGAGCCGTACTTGTATCGCTCGTCCAATTTCCAGAACTGGTTTACCGTGGATCAGACGGATCCCTTCGTGTATGTGGGCTGCCACTATGTCGATCTCGTCTCGTTCATCACCGGGCTGCGGCCGGCCTCCGTGTCCGTCACCGGTGTGAAAGGCCGGTTCCCGAACGGGAACGAGGGCTACATGTGGGCCAACGGCCGCGTCGTGTTCGAGAACGGGGCCATCTTGTCCGTGACGGACGGGCTCGGGTATCCCGACGAGGGCGCCGGCTCCAACGAGCAGTGCCTCACGATGTTCTGCGAAGGGGACGGCAAGACGGGCCTGATCAAACACAACGATCAGTTCCGCGGTGTGAGCCACAGCTACCTGGCCGGGATCGGGTGCGCGGGCTCGACGTTCAACTTCATCAATCCCGACTTCTTCCGGCTCGTGCCGTGGCACGGCCAGGGGCTCAAGCCCGTTGGCTATGGTTTCGAGTCCGTCGAAGGCATCCTCGGCACGATCCACCGCATCGAGGCCGAGACCTCCGGCATGGCGGAGGGCGCCGGCCTCGAGCGCCGCCGCGAACTGATCGCGGAGGTGGACGCGAAAGGCCTGATCGCCACGCCGGCGAACTCCAGTTTCAACGAGTTGGTGATGGAGGCCGCGCGGATGTCCATTCTGAGGGACGGCGACGTGGTGGACATCGTCTACGGCGAGCGCCCTCGTGTGGTTCCGCGGCACGCATAGCGCCCGGGGTCGCCGGCCGGTGCGCGAGCGCCTTGGGAAACCGTTCCGCTGATGTTTGGCCGTTCTGCGAGTCGTGTCACGAAGATGATTGCTGTCGCCGGATGCGCTGCCATCCTGGCGACGGCCGGTATCCTGGCTTGGCGGCAGCGCGCCGGGCTTTTGCCTTGCCCCCCGGCGGATCTCAGGCAAATCGCCCCCGGGCTGCCCGGCGTCATGGCGGGCCAACGGACGCTCGATGCCAAGGTCGAAATCGAACTGTTCCCCGAGCGCGGCCTCGTGCAGGCCGAGGCCGATCTAATCCTCGATTTGCGGGAACGCGGCGGCGATGAAGTCCATTTCCTCCTCAACCCCGGATTCCGCGTCGAGTCCGCCTCGATCCAGGGACGCCCGGCCTTGGTTACCCACTCGCAGGGCCATCTCACGCTCCGTGCGGCCGAGCCGTTCGAGGAAGGCCGCGCCGTCCGCGTCGAGGTGTGTTACGGCGGAGAATGGGCGTCCTCGTCGGCCTTGCCCGGCTGGTTTACGCGGGATCAGGCCTTCTTCCCGATGATGCAGTTCTGGTATCCCTGCGACTTGCAGGGATTCATGACGTTTCAGTTTGCCGTGACGGTTCCCGACGACTGGACGGTGGTGAGCACGGGGATCCCGACGGCGGGCGGGCCGCCTGCGGGAAACGGGCGGCACACCGAATCGTGGCGCGAGGTGAGCCCCGTACTCGGCGCCAGTCTGGCCGCGGGCCGGTTCGCGCAATCCGAAGGACGCGACGGCGCCGCGCGCTACGTGGCCTACAGCCCGGTTGCGGCGGGATCGGCCCAGTCCCCTTCCATCGATCCGCGGCCCTATCTCGATGCGGCCCGCTCGGCATACGCCTTCTGTCAGTCCGAGTTCGGGCAACAGGAAGGGAACTCATTCGCCCTCGTGCTCAGCGATCGAGTCGAGCGGGTGATCCACGGCGGCAACCCGATGGCCGTCGTGCCGGCCGAGGATCCCGACGATGGCGAAGCCTTGTTTCTCGACGTGGCGCGGGCCGTTGCGCACCAGTGGTGGGGGGGGCGCGTTGCGGGCCGCTGGCTCACCGCGCGCGACGAAGGCAGTGCCTGGGTGGTGGACGGGCTCGCGGAACACGCGGCATGGCAGGGGTTTCGCAATCGTTACGGCCGCGCTGCCTACCTGCAGCTCATGGAGCAACTCCGGTGCCCGGAATCGATCCCCGTCGCCATGAAGTCGCTTTCGCTGCTCGACGGCCTCGATGCGGACGGCGCGACGCGGGCCTTCATCGACGTGCGCGGGCCCCTCGTGGCCCGGATGCTC
>JAFGTL010000580.1 GCA_016934125.1 Candidatus Hydrogenedentota bacterium | reverse complement strand
TCTACCGAGGCGTGTCCGACTTGGCGGCGGCGGGCAGTTCGTTTATGCGTTCCGTCCCGGGTGCGATCGGCTTCTACGAAGGCCTGTTCCCCTCCGCCGCGGCCGGCTCGTCGCCGCAGCGGTTCCGGATCGTCAACGGCGGCCCGGTGACGTTCAGCGGGAGAGGCGCGATCGTGCCCGCGGCCGATCTCCGGAGCGATCAGGTGGGCATTCCCGACGACATGGCGTGGACGCTGTTCGGGCCGGTGGCCGCACGCGAGGCCGGGGCCGAGGCCGTGGAGGCGCGCACGGACAAGGCCGTCGCGGCGCTGGATCGGGCCATGGCGGCCCACTGGGCGATCATGAACCGGGCACCGTCGGTGGCGCCGACGAGCCTGCTCGCCTTCCATCCGGTGCGCGTGCCGGGCCACGCCATCTGGTTTCCCGTGCTGGGCTGCATGCTGATGAACGCCGATTTCGACGGCGATCAGATGGCCGTGCTCGTGCCCGTCACGGATGCGGCCCAGGCGGAAGCGGGTGAACGGCTCTCGATCGCGGGCCACCTGCGGCGCGCCCCCGGGCTGATCGGGCTGCTCACGCCGCCCATGGAAGCGCTATGGGGCGTCGCTCACCTCAGCCTGAACGAGGAAGGCCGGAAGCAGATCGCGGCGATTGCGGGCAGCGATCTGGTAGGCGAAGACGGGATCGCCTGCAAAGAGTCGGTAGCCGCCCACGCCGCCGCCCGGATGGAGCGGGATGGCGTGGATGCGGCCTTGGGCATGCTCGAGGAACTGACGCGGCTCGGGTTCGACGCGGCAAAACGCTCCGGCGCGTCCATGTGCCCCTTCGCACCGGTCGAACTGGCGCCGCCCCCCGCGCTCGATCCCGATGACGTGGAGGGCTGGTTCGAGCGGCTGGATCAACTCGGCCAGGACTTGATCGCGCAGACGGACTACGCGGCCCACGATTTCGGCCCGCAACTGCTCGCCTTGAAGAGCGGGGCGCGCGGCCGCCTCAGCCAACTGGCCACGTGCCTCATCGGCGCCGTGATCGCCGATCTGGATCGCCGGCTCGTTTACACGCCCTATGGGTTTGCCCGCGGGTTGCCCAAGGACGTGGCTTTCACGCGCACCGTCGGCGCACTGCGCGGGCTCAGCGCCATTCACACCACCGGCATCGACATGCTTGTCGAGCGCCGCGCGGCGTGCGCGCCTACGGGACACGGCGTGCTGGCCCGGGCGCTCGCATCGCCGAATCCGGGCGTGGTGTTCGCGCGGGCGGCCCTCCATGGCGAGGTGGATCCGCTCACGGCCGTGGACGCGCGGCTCCTGGTGGGCTTGCGGCCGCTGTAGGGCGGCGCGGCGGGGGCGGGGCGCGATCCGTCTTCCCTCAGAAGTATCCGAGGGCCTCGAGTTGGTCGCGAAGAGACTGTTCGATGCCGGGCCCTTCGCCGTCGTCGAAGGGCGTCACTTCGCTGCGCTCCTTCGAGAAGAAGAACCAGCGGATCCGTTCCCCCAGGGCGTCGGCCGTTTCGTCGCGGCCGGGCTTGGCGGATTCCTGTTCTCCCGTGCTGAAGCCGATGTCGTATAGCTCGGGCGGCGCGTCCAGCGAGGTGGCGATGTACTTGAACCCGCCGCGCCGCACCGCGTAGAACCGGGCCTCCTGCTTGTCCAGTTCCCGGTGCTTGCCCTCGGGAATGTGCTTGAAGCAGAACGTCTCTTCGAGTGCTGGCGGCGCGGCCCCGGGCTCGGGGAACAGGAAGGGTTTGAGGGAGACGCCATGCCGGCGCCGGCCGTAGTCGGGCAGGGGCGCCCCGATGAGATCGAGCACCGTCGGCACGATGTCGATGAGGCGGGTGGGCGTCGCGGCGGCCCGAACCGGGCCCGGGCCGGCTGCGGGCAGCTTGAAGATGAGGGGCACGCGCAGGCAGGTTTCGTAGACGTCGGAGTGCGTCCACATGAGGAGGTGCTCGTCCAGCGTCTCGCCGTGATCCGCCGTGAACACGATCAAGGTGTTATCGTACGCGCCGCTCGTTCTGAGCACATCGAGAATGCGAGCCACCTGGGAGTCGACGAACCGGATGGCGCCGTCATACATATTGACGAACTCGTGGTCCGCCGCGTCCCGCATGGCGTCGTAGGTGGCGGGGGTGCCGCCATACGTCCAGTGGGGGTCGAAGAAGTGCACGAAGGCGAAGAAGGGCGCATCGAGCCCCTCACTCTCCTCGATGAAGGCGAGGGCCTTGTCGGCGACGGCGTCGCCGGGCCGGCGCGTCACGGCGAACTGATCGTCGAACACGTCGAATCCGTTGGCGAATTTCATCTTGCGGCCCTTGAGCGGGGCCGCGGCGATGAAGGCGCCCGTGCGGTAGCCGCGGGCGTGGAGGACTTCGGCAAGGGTGACTTCGGTGTCCGCCATGGCGCAGCCGTTGTAGACGATGTCCTCACGGCCCCGGCCCACAAACGCGATATCCCAGGGGTGGACGCCCGTCATAATGGATGAAAACGAGGGCCGCGTCGTGGCGATGGCAGTCACGTTGTCGAGGAACACCGTGCCCTGGGCGGCCAACGCGTCGATGGTGGGCGAGGTGGGCTTGCGGTAGCCGTAGCACGAGAGATGATCGGCCCGGAGTGTGTCGACGCCGATGAGGACGATGTTCGGGCTGGACGGCGACTCGGGCGGGGCCTCCGGAGCCGCGTCCGCCGCTGCTGGATGAACGTTTACCAGCACGTGGCCCGGCATCCCTTGCGCCCCTTGCGGCTTGGGAACCACCTTCAGTTGCAGGTAGGGGGCCGCCGGCGCATAGGGGAGCGACAGGGGCGCCCAGGGAGACCACCCTTCGGACAGCGTGTCCGGGGACGGGCCGCTCCGCACCAGGTAGTCGCACGGCCCGCCGGGCAGTGTCCGGTTCAGGGAAATCTCTGCCACGGCCTCCCGCACGGCCAAGGCGGGCGTTGCGTAGTACACCGCTTCCGGCGAGAGCGGATACACCGCGGATGAGCGGAGAATGGCGCGGCCGCCCCCGCTGTCTGCCTTGGCGTTGCCCACGCGAATCTCGAGGAAGCACTTGCCTTGGGTGTCCACCCGCAGTTCAAAGGAACCATCGGGGCCACGGAGATCGGGCGTCTCGAGGACGACGCGCCCGTCCAGGTAGATTGCCGCCTTCAAGGGCGCCATGGCGGGCGCGGACGGATCGAACTCAAGTACGCCCTGGAACTCCGCGTACTGACGGGCCAAGGGGATGCCCAGAACCGCTTCCGCCCCGTTTGGATACGGCTCCATGAGGAGCCCATCCGGCCCCTGTCCATCGGCGGAGGGCTTGAACGGCCGGCCATGGGCCCGGCCCGAGCCCGTCATGTCGTATGACGCATACAGGATCGACGGGAGCTGGGCTACGCTGCGGGGGAGGCCCGATTGCCTCGGGGCGACTGCTACATCGACGCGTTCTCCGGCTGCATCGACGGGCGGCCCCGTCATGATGGCCAGCCCGACTGCCAGCGGCAGCATCCGCGCGTTCCATCGTGCCATCTTCGCTACGTGCCCTCCCTGAGTCGGGCAAGGCGCATCCCAAGCGCTTTCTGCCCGCGTATTCCCCAGTCCCCAAGCCAATCTCCGGGCGACTATACTATAGGCCGTTCAGCCCCGGCAACCGGCCGGCGGGCCTGCGGGCCTGTCAGGGCTCCTCCGCCTCGAGCGCGGATGCCATGAAGGCGTAAGCGGCCTCGCGCACCTCGGGCGGGAAGTCGTGCTCACAGTCGGGATGCTGCGCGACAAGCCGATCCTCGGCGCCGAACAGGGCATACACGGGCCGGGCGGCCGCCAGGCAGTCGTACACGCCGGACACCTCGAAGTTGGCGTCGCGGAGCGGCGCGTTGACGAAGACGGGGCGCGGCGCGAGCGCGGCGAGCACCTCGGTGAAGTCGAAGGGCATGCGGGCGGGATCCTTGCCGTAGACGGTGTCGATGCGGGGCATGTAGCGATTGCTCGTCCAGCCGGTGAGGTTGCCTTCGTAGTACTTCGGAAAGGCGTTGAACCCGCAGCTTGTCACCATGACCTTGATGCGGGGATCGAACACGCCCGCAAACAGCGTGTTGTGCCCGCCGAGGGAATGGCCGATGCAGCCGATCCGGGCCGGATCGACTTCGGGCAGCGACTGGAGCACGTCGACGGCGCGCACGTGGTTCCAGATGCACTTCATGGTGCCGCTCTGGTAGCCGAGGGCGTAGGGATCGACGGCGCGGTACTCGCCGAACGTCATGTAATCGGGCGCGAGCGCGACGTAGCCGCGCCCGGCAAGTTCCTCGGCGTAGTTGCGGTTAGGCTTGTCCCCGAGGCCCACCACCATGTCTTTGCCGTGCTCGTAGGTCGGATGGAGGCAGAGCACCCCGGGCACGCGTTCGTCGATTCCCTTAGGAACGAGGAGATAGGCGGGCACGCGATCGCCGGGCTCGGCAGAGTAGGTGATCTTCCTGCGGGTGAAGGCCGGAAAGTCCTGCTCGTCGAGCACCTGGATATCGAGGGGCACCCGCCGCGCATCATCCGGAAACGGGCCCATGACGAGTTCCATGTTGGCAAGGATGTGGGCGCGCCGCTTCTGCCAGTCGTCCGGGTTCGTAACGGGCCTGGCCTCCCCGGCCTCGATGTAGACGAGCAGGTTGGACTTGTCGGGATAGAACGGAGGGGGCGTCTCCGCAGCAAGGGGCATGGCAATCACCATCTGGGTTAGCAGCACGAGAATCGGTATCATGTATCGGGAACGCATAATGCCCGATTCCACCATACGGCGTCCGCCGAATGCAAGAAACGCCGCCGCCAGCCTCCGCGGCCTGCAGGCGCCCCCTCGGCGCTCCGGCGTCCCTTGTCCTGCCGTGCACAACCCTCGCTTCAGCCCTGTTTCCTCCTCTCACCGCCCCACATGCCAACACCAGCCTACTCCTTTGGCTTGTGCATTCGCATCCGGAGGGCGACAACGCAGCCGCATAGCGCCAGCCCCAGAACAAGAACGGCCAATGCCGCCATGCGGCCTACACTCCACTTGGCGGACGTGGCCGGTTGGCCGCCTTCAGGCTCAGCAGAGAGAGTCTGCTGCACACTGCCGTGCGAGGGGCCGGGCGTTTTGACGAGAGCACCGGGATCCGGCTCGGCACCCAAGGATGCTCGAAGGTCTTGTGCCCCATCTTGGCCGGCGGTGTAGGTTATGCCGGCGATACTGTCCGCGACGTGCGTCCCCGGTTCGGGCGATAGCTCGAACACGGCATCATCGACGGGGCCGTTGAACACAACCTTCGACAGCTCGATCGTCTCTTGTGTCTCTCGGATACCTCCGTCTTGCTCAACGTGGGAGGTCAACACGACTTTGGCTGGGGCGGAAAACCCGTTCTGTGCATCGAGAAAGCCCTGCACCTCGTAAGTGAACTCGGATGTCATCTCCGCCGTTCGGATCTGGACTGAGACCATCACGGGCGCGTAGCCAAGCGCGGGATCGAGCCGGAACACGCGTCGGACACCGTGGTCTTCGTCCCCGAGAACAAGGCTGATTTCGACGGTCTTCCTCCCGTCAGCTTCGGTGACGTTCTGGATGGACATGTTCAAGCGTTCGAGGTGCTCTGGGTTCGCGCCCCATCCCTCCACCGCCGGGAGCTGGGGGAAGAAGAGTCGATGGCCTTTACACGCTTTTGCAGCCCAGCCACCTTCATCAGGCGAAATCCTGAACGAAACAGGAGCGGCTTCCAACGTCTTTATTGTCCCTTCCGCGAACACCTTCACGTATTCGAAGTCATCCGCAGAGAGAGGGCCTTCTTCCAGGCGAATCTTGTTGCCACTCTTGATGTAGTGGTACGCGCTGGCGATCTCTACTGTTTCTACGTCTGAACCGACGGTGTGCGTGCTCCGCCCGGTAATCGAGAACTCCGCGTCAACCGTTGCAACGCTCTGATAGTATTCATTGAGACGTTTCATGCAACCCAGAACATCATCCAGAGGCGCGTCACCGGTATTGGCTGCGCCAAGAAGGGGGACTGCCCCTGACACGCCCAGAGCCACGACGGCCGAAACGCGGACGAGGCGGGCGACAACGCCAACGGCACCCCGCGGGTTTGCAGGAATTGCGGAGCCCTGCCGGGCGGGGATGACACTACGCTTCATGGATATTCCTCCTCACACTCTACTTGCCCACCTGACATCGGCGCCACGCCCTTTCTCGAGCGTATAGTCATCAAAGGGGGCGCATCGAGTGGTCTTCGTTGATCCCGCCACCCCTTGGCCCCCGCCCCATCAGCCGCCTTGTCTGCCGGTGCCCGACGCTAGCCCGGCAACTGTGAACTCCCCTCTTCCGGCGCGTATTCTCTGGCAATCGTCGTTGCTGTTGGCTACGGTCACCGTAAGCCAATGTCTTCGAAAGCCCCACGACAGTATGCACCATAACACAGCCCCCAAAATGCGTCAACGAGAAGAAATCGGAGGCCGAGTCTGTTTGACATCTCTGACAGGGCGTGGTATAAACCGTATCCTCGCCGGGTGCATTCCGGCGGGATGGACAAGGAATTGAACGAAATGACAAACCCTGACGGCGCAAGCCTCGCCCACGCCCCCGTGGCCGTACTCGTGGTAGTGCGGACGGTGGTGGTGTGCCACGCGCCGTAGGGGACGTGTAAGCGATACGCAAACAAGCCCCCGTCGGCGCGGAGCCGGCGGGGGCTTTTCGTTTGTGCGCCTCCCACCGGCCCGGGCCCCGGGGAAACCGGAGGAGGACACAGCATGCGACGAACGGGCTCACAACTCATCACGGCGCTCCTCGAACGCCAGGGGATCGACACGGTTGCAGGCATCCCGGGCGGCGCGAACCTGCCGCTCTACGACGCCCTGCGGGACAGCGCGATCCGGCACGTGCTCGCCCGGCATGAGCAGGGCGCGGGCTTCATCGCCCAGGGCATGGCGCGCGCTACCGGCCGGGCCGCCGTGTGCCTGGGCACCTCGGGGCCCGGCGCGACGAACCTGCTCACGGCCATCGCCGACGCGAAACTCGATTCGGTTCCCCTCATCGCCATCACGGGGCAGGTGCCTACGGCCTTCATCGGCACGGATGCCTTCCAGGAGGTGGACACCTACGGCCTCACGCTGCCCATCACAAAACACAACTACTTCGTCCGCGACGCGGCCGAACTGCTCGACGTCATCCCGCAGGCCTTCGCCATCGCCGAGTCGGGCCGGCCGGGCCCGGTGGCCATCGACGTGCCCAAGGATGTGCAGGTTCAGGCCGTCGAGTTCGACGCGTGGCCGGCGCCCTGGACGCCCGCGCCGCCCGAGGCCTGCGAGCCCGACGCGATCAAGCCGCTCGTGGACATGATTCACCGGGCGGAGCGGCCTGTGCTCTATATCGGCGGGGGCGTCGCCGCGGCCGGGCGGCCGGCCGTCGAGGCCTTGGCCGCGCTGGCCCACCGGAACGGCATCCCGGTTGCCCTCACGCTGGCCGCACTCGGCTTGTT
>JAFGTL010000039.1 GCA_016934125.1 Candidatus Hydrogenedentota bacterium | reverse complement strand
CGTGTCCGCACCACGGTTTTCGCTCCCGCCGCCCGCTTCTCCTCCGCCGCCTTCAGGGCCTCGTCCGCGGTCAGTCCGGCCCTCGCCTGCAATTCATCCTCGGCGGTAGTCACCCGCACCTCCGCACCGGGTTTAAGCGCTTGCTGTCCGAGCGTAATGATCATCGAATCGTCGTCAATCCCGGCAAGGATCTCCACGTAGTTGCTGTCCTCCAAGCCGGATTGGATCTCGACGCGTTTCGCGATGTGAATCGGATCCTCGTCGCCGGAGGGGGCGCCTTCCCCCGCGGACGCGTCATCCGCAGCCTCGCCGTCGCCGCCCGCCTCCGAAGCCGCCGTGTCGCCGCTGGCCTCTCCCCCTGCTTCCTCTCCCCCTGCTTCCTCTCCCCCGGCTTCCTCGCCCTCCGCCTCCTCAGCGCCCGGCTCGTCCACGACGAACAGATACTTCCGGGCGTTCTCCTCCACAATGGCGTCCTTGGGGACGAGAAGGGCCTGTTCGTGGGTTTCCATCACCAGGCGAACCCGCGCAAACGCCGTGTCCCGGAGGCGGGCCATGTCGGCCTTGTCAAAGTCGAGGGTGACTTTGACGGTGCCGCTCTCTTCAACGTTCGGGTTGATCCTCCGAACACGGGCCGAGAACTCCTCCCCTTTGCGGGAGTCCAGGGTCACTTCGGCCTCCTGGCCGACCCGGAGATGAGGCAGTTCCTGTTCCGGGGGCTGGATGACGAGCATGTACGAGTTGGGATCGACCACACGGAATACCGGGCTCCCCGAAGACACGAGTTGGCCCACCTGGATCGCCTTCATCGTGACGATACCGTCAATCGGCGAACGGATCGTCAGGTTCTCGTACTGAAGCTTCAGCCGCTTCAGCGAGGCCTGGCCCTGCTCATAGGCGAACCGCGCGTTGTCGTAGTCGACCTCTGCGCCGAGCCCTTCCTCGAACATCTGCTTGGCGCGCTCGTAGTCCACCTGCTGCTTGCGGAGCTGCGTCTCGTTCTCGAGGATTTGGGCCGCCAAGTCCCGCTTGTCCAGTTCCGCGAGCGCCTGGCCGGCCTTCACCCTATCCCCTTCCTCAACAAGCACTTGCACGCATTTCTCGGGGCTTTCGGGGGTCACGTCGACGCGGTTCTCCGCCTCAACCCGCGAGAAGGTCTCGATGTACGCGGAGATGTCGCCCCGCTTGGGGAGTTGGGCCTCGACCGGAATCACGATCTTCGGCTTGTCGCTGTCATCCCCCGACTTCTGTCTCATCATTTCGGCAAGCTGGTCGGGATCCGGAAGGGTGCAACCCGATAAACCCGCCACGACGAAAACAGTTGCCGCAACCCACACGAGCCTGGTAACGTAACGCATTGAACCTCCAGAGGATACGGGGCCAACGCCACCTGCGTTGGGCGGCCCGTTTCACCCGCTTCCGTGCAAAGGGATGACACACTTCCCCATCAGTGGGCACATCTTCCCTGTCTGATTTGACTGGAGCCGGCCGGCGCAGGTTTCGCGTACACGCAGGTTTCGCGTACGCTGACAATCCACCTGGACAGACGGCCGAACCGGGGCGGCGCCGCACGGTGACGCGCCCTTCGGCCGCAGCGGGGGCGGGAGGATCTCGGAACGGACGCCCGGCGGCTATGCCATCGAGTTCGCCTTCGTAAACGCCACGAGTTCATCGACATACGCGAAGGCCAGGCACGTGACCGTGTCGGCGCCGCCGTAGTAAATGGCGAGCCGGCCGGTGTCGGCGTCGCACAGGGCCGCGCAAGGGAACGCGACGTTGGGCGTGTCGCCGACGCACTCGTAGACCGCTTGCGGCGACAGGATGTAGGGGGCCGTCCGGTGGAGCACCTTCCAGGGCTCGTCGAGGTCGAGCAACGCGGCGCCGGCGCTGTACACGAATCCGTTACAGGAGGTGAGCACGCCGTGGTAAATGAGCAGCCAGCCTTCGGTGGTCTCGATGGGAACGGGGCCGGCGCCGATCTTGGTGGATTGCCAGCCGCCCACGGTGCCCATGACATGGCGATGGCAGCCCCAATGGGTGAGATCGGGGCTCTCGCTGTAGAAGATGTCGCCGAAGGGCGTATGGCCGTTATCGCTGGGCCGGCTGAGCATGGCGTACTTGCCGCGGATCCGCCTCGGGAACAGGACACCGTTCCGGTTGAAGGGCAGGTAGGCGTTCTCAAGCTGCTGGAACACCTCGAAATCGTGGGTGTACGCGAGGCCGATGGTGGGCCCGTGATACCCGTTGCACCACGTGACGTAGTACCGATCCTCAATGAAACACACGCGGGGGTCATAGCCGTACTCGAAGGGGGCCACCTCGGGGATGTCGCACACGAACTGGATGGGGTCGTTGGCAATCTCCCACGTCACCCCGTCTGCGCTGCGGCCGCTGTGGATCTGCATGTGGCGGCGTTTGTCGTCGCAACGGAACACGCCCGCGAACGCGCCCTCGAAAGGCACGACGGCGCTGTTGAAGATGCTGTTGGACGAAGGGATCAGGTCGCGCGGGATGATAGGGTTCCGCTCCGACCGCCACACCACGTCCTGGCACCCGCTCGGTTTCGGTTCCCAGGGGATGTGGGGCAGCGCCGGCCCGACCACGATGCTGTTCGCCATGGCACGCTCTCCTTGGACGGCGGTGGTGCCGCCGGTCAGTCCGGGCCGGGGGCCTCTCCCAGCGGCTCGCGGTGCAGGGCCTCTTCGGCGTCCGCGGTGTCGCGGGAAAGGGCGACCAGGCTCAGGTTTTCTCGGAACAGACAATAGACTCCCGCCAATGCGACGGGGATGAGATTGAGGAGATGGGCGAGGATGGCCACGGCCTGGGCTTTCGCCACGGGGGAGTCGGCCACCATGACGAGGGTGACGATGATGGGCAGGTGGAACTGGCCGAGCATGCCGGGCACGCCGGGCAGGCTCACGGCAAAGGCGAGAAGGCTCTGCATCACGAAGACGGTATACCAGGGGCAATCGATGTCGAAGGCCTTGAAGAAGCACACGCCCGCCCAGAGGAAACAGGCCCAGGTGATGAGGGAGAAGGCCGACGCCTTGGCCATGTCGCCGGCGGAACGGAACACGTGGAGCCCGTCCGCGAACTGGTGGAGCATCCGGCAGGCCCACGCGGCGATCCGGACGGACACGATGCCCAAACACCGCTCGGTCAGCCGCAACACGATCCGCTGGTTCAGATAGAGCAGCACCAGTCCGCCGATGACGGCGATGAGCGCGACGGTGGTCACTTCGGCGCCGATCGTGATGAGATTGGCGGGGATCGTGTAAGGCTCCGAATTGCCGACCGTGCCCGGGCTGAGGACAAGGTCCGCCGCAGGACGGAATGCGAGCACGGTGATGAAGACGACGACAATCAAGCCAATCAGATCGGCCACGCGGTCGAGCGTCGCGAGGGCGAAACTCTTCGAGAAGGGGATCCGGGCAAGGCGGCTCAGTACGACGGCACGGACGACCTCGCCGATGCGCATGGCGACGGTGAAGTTGGCCAGGAATGCGATTTGGGTGGCGCTGAACATGCTCCGGAACGAGGTGTCGGGCTTGACGGCGCGGACAATGTACCCCCAGCGCTGAATGCGCGTGAAGAAGCTGAGCCAGATGGGCACTTGGCTGAGCAGGAGCCAGCCCGCCCGGGCGCTGCCGAGGGCCGCAGCGAGTTGCGCCCAGTCGGTGTTGTGGAACAGGAGCCACACGAGGCCCACCGCCACCACCGCACTGATAAGTGCCCACACCTTCCGCTTCATCGACTGCCCCCGTTGAACTCCGATACCTGTTCCGCTCGTTCGAGGGCGCGTACTATACCACAGCCGCCGCGCGTGGATCCCGTGAGTACGGGCGGCCACAATCCGCACGTAACGCTCTCCACGTGGGAGACGAAGTCCCAATTGGCCCGCCGCGGCGGGCCTTTCCGCTCCTTTGCCGTTTCGCTCCATACATCGTGGGCTTCTTGATGGACGGCAGACGCAGGGAAAACGGCAAGATGCCGCTACTGCGTTGGACGGAAACGCGGCATCCTGCCGCGTTCCTTACCTGCGGATTTGGGAGGCGGGCGCCTCAGCCAAGGCCTCTCGTGGCAAACCGCGAAACATCCGAAGTCCTTGACGGTGCGCCGGTTGCCGCGTTGCGGGGCCACTCGGGCGTCAGTAGCGGCCTTTGGGGGTGGGATCGACGCGGCGCACGACGGCCAGGGCGCGCTTCTTTCCCATCTCGCTGGTGAGCCCGGTTGGCCGCCCGCGCGCCATCTCGGAACGTCGCTTGGCGTTGCTGGCCACCTTGGCGGCCAAGTCCCTCCGCGCGGAGTCGAGGTCGCGGTTGAGTTCCAGCCGGCACAGCAAACAGTATTCGGCGTGGGGTTGGGCCGGACGCTGCTTGCACCGAACGCAGGTCAAGTCCGGGTTGACCTTGCTGCTGAGAAACCCCGATTCATTGATGATGGCCTTCGCCTCGTGCAGCGGGACGCCGGCGAACGCTGCCACATCCTCGGGGGACGACTTGCCGTACTTCTCGACGGCCTCCTCGACGAGGGAGATGATCCGCATACGGCGAACGGCGCACTGGGCGCACATGTACTTGCCCGCCCGCGGCGCGTACACCTTGCCGCATGAGGGACACTTCATCAGTTCAGGCGCCATCGCTCAGGATCTCCCCGGCTACTGAATCCACCTGCCCCACCAGGTCCTCAACGCTACCGTTATTGTCCAACACCCAGCGCGCAAGCGCAAGTTTGGACTCGGGCGGCGTCTGGCAATCGAGGCGCCGGATGGCCTCTTCGCGCGAAAGCAACCTCTTCTCGCATAAACGCTTAAGCCGGATCTCCCGAGACGCGATGACAAGGATAAGGCCCGACAGGAAAGGTTCGAGCCGGCCCCCCTCGGCCAGCAGGGCCGCCTCCACGATGGCAGCCCGCTCGCCGGCCTCGGCCAAGCGTCCGCACCGCCGCGCCACCTCTCCCTGAACGGCGGGATGGACGATGGCGTTCAGCCGCGCGCGCGCCTCCGGATCCGAGAACACGAACGCCCCGAGCTTGGCGCGATCCACCTGCCCATCCGTGAGGATGTCCGGGCCGAATGCCGCCACCACCTCCTCGGTGGCGGCGCCGCCGGGCGCGATCGCTTCATGCCCGATGCCGTCGGCGTCCAGGACGGGAATGCCCCGCTCCTCGAACCGCCGGGCCGCCTCGGATTTGCCGCTCGCGATACCGCCGGTCAGTCCATATATGCGCATGGGCGCGTCCCTTCGGGAACCTACTGAGGCCCGTCTTCGCGGGCGCAATACGCGGCGATCGTCTCGTCAAGCCGGCCCTGGGCCGCCAGAATCCGGTAAACGAGTTCGCGCAGGCACCCCTTGCCTCCGGCGGCCTCGGCGACCACGTCCGCGGCGGCCTTGGCGTCAGGGGCGGCGTCGTGGGGGGCCACCGCGAGACCGACGGCCCGCATGGCGCGCACGTCGATAATGTCATCGCCCAGGAAGGCCATTTCGTCGAGCCCGACGCCATGCCGTTCAGCGATGGTCTGGCAGACGCGGCGCTTATCTTTCACCCACATGTGACACTCGGTGCATTTCCATTGGGAAGCAACGGCTTCGACGGCCTTGCTGCCCAAGCCGGTGATCAGGGCCGACTTACCCCCGCTCAGGTGCCACAGGGTCAAGGCGGTCACGTCGCGCACGCAGAACGTGCGGAACGGCCGCCCCTCCCCGTCGAAGGCGATGCCCCCTTCGGTGAGCACGCCGTCCACGTCGCACACGATGAAGCACACGCGCCGTAGTCGTTCCTTGATGTCGCTCATTCGTGTTGTCCATTTGCCGGTTGGTCGAGAACCACCCGGCCGCCTTGAGTCTGTGTGACGGTGATGACCAGCGGGCTGCTCACGGTGATGGGCCGCTCGGGCAGGATCTCGAGTAATCGGTCAGGCCCATCCCGCCCGAAGAGGTGCTTGGTTCTCTCCACGCCTTCCGAACTCACACAGTGAACCTGCACTTGAGCCACCGCATCGGGCACCCGGAGCACGATGGTCTTCAACCCGATGGGGCTGTCAAAGGAGATCTCGACGCGCTGCTGGTATCCGTCGCGTTCTTCTTCGCGGAATTTGACCCAGCCGAGGCAAACCGGGGTGAACAAGGGCGTGCTGAGGTAATGCACGCCGCGCGGCAGGTGGGGGCGGAGCCACAGGGCCTGTTCGGCCATGTTCAAAAAGAACCCCTGGAGCGCATACAGCACGTGCCATACGGATGGCGCGCCCATGTGCCGCTCGGCGCCCCAGCCACAGGCATCGTTGGCGTCCAGATCCCAGCCGAAGGGCTGGTTGAACGCGCGCCCGCGGCGGGCATGGATGTTCTTGCAGGCTTTCTGGACTACGTAGAGCGCGCGATCCGGGTAGCCGTGGGACATGAGCAGGCAGCAATAGTGCGTCATGGCGAACGCCGGCCAACTGGCCGGCAGATCGGGCCGGTTCCCCGGGCAGATACTCCCATCGGGCGCAACGACCTCGGCCACGCCCTGCTGCTTTTCGTTCAACCGGCACATGGCGCCCAACGCCTTCTCGATGCGCTCCTGCTGGAACAGGTGGCCCAGGCACAGGAAGTCCGCGTACCACTGCCCGGCGAGCTGGCCGGCGTGGCAGGCGTCTGCGAGAGTCTCGGGCTCGCCCACGCCCTCTGCGTCCTGCGCGTAGCCGTAATAGCCGGCATCGGCGTTCCAGAAGCCTTTCTCGAAGCTCTTCACGCCCTTGGCAAGCAGCTTGTCGTAGCGTTCGGCCTCCTTGACGTGGTTGAGGCGGCGCGTCAGGCGGGCGTAAGCCCGCACCGCGGCCAGCCACAGCCCGGCCGAATAGCTGTTGGCGCCGCGGGCCGGCCACCCCTCGTACGTGCTCAGGTATCCGGGGCCTTCGGGCAGCCCGTCCCGATCCGCATCGTGGTCGACCATGTACTCCATGGCGTCCTTGAGCCGCGGATACAGGTATTCGAGCACATAGAGCTTGCCCGTCATCTGGTAGTTGCGGTAGGCCATGAGCACGAACTTCGCGTTGATGTCCATCAAGGGCTCGGCGGGCTCCTGGCCGGGCGATGCGCTGTCGGTAGGCGTGCCGAGGCCGGCCCGGCCGAGGTAGCGGCGGATGTGCCCGGGCTCGTCGCCGGCGGAGGCGGCGAAGAGGGCGAGCTCGCGCTGCTCGAACTCAGGGAAGAGCAGGAGGGTTCCGAGGGAACTGTGGAACCGGCGGTCAATGGCGCCGAGCAGGGGATCGGCCGGCGTCTCCATCATGGCGAAGTCGCCGCCCTTCGTGAAGAGGGTGTTGGTCGAGAACACGTAGTTGCTGTTCAGGAGCACCTTGCTGAACCACCGGGGCAGCGACGACGAGAGGAAGCGGTTCTGCCAGTTCTCGACGGAACGGAAGTAGTAGCGGTAATGGGTGAGGGCACGGTTGGCCACGGCGAGTGAATCGGCGTACGTGTTGGCGTAGCCATTGCCCATGTCGGCGTCACCCACGACGAACCGCGGGCAGTACCAGGAGAAGACGAATACCACGCTGCGCCCCTTGTGCGGCGGCAGCGTGAAAGAACAGCACACCGCCCCGGAGTGGCTGTCGGGGCTCCGGGACAGCACGTTGCCGAGCCGGCCCTCGTCGTGGAACTGCTGCCAGAAGGCACGGAGTTCGCTCGGGTTCCGCTCGTTCCAGGCCATGAACGACACGTCCACTTCCTGCTGCTGCTTGGCCAGGAGACAGTAGTTACCCTCGGCGTTGGAGCGGCATTCGCCGCGGAAGCCGAATTCCAGTCCGGCGAACCGGGGCGGCTGATCGTCGGCGTTCTCCTCGGGTTCGACGTCCTGCAGCACGTAGTGGCTTTCTTCCTTCACGAGCACCGGCCGGATGGGCCCGCGCCGGTTCGGGCGATGGTGGCGGGTGCAGCCGCACAGGTTCTCCCAGTTGAACACGGCCGATACGTCCCGGGAGGTATCGGAGCTGTTGCGCACATACAGGGAGAGGAACACGAGGGGCAGGCAGGATGCGTCGATGTCGTAAGGGACGATGGGCGTCATGGCGCTCCAGCGGACGTCCACCGGGAACGAGCGATCGTCAAGTTCATAGTGGGCGCAGGGATACAGCCCCCGCCAGGACAGGCGCTCGGGAGGGGTGTAGGCCGGGGCGAGGCCCGCCTCGGCAAAGGGCAGGCCGGAGTCGGCCTGGAGGATACGCGTATTCACCTTGCCGCGCTCGGTGGCGCGCACGGCTAGAAACGTGCCGTCAGCCACGTCAATGCGTTCGTCGGCCGTGCGGTTGTTGTTGATGGTGATGTGCCGGAACCGCCCGTCCCGGCCCAGGCACATGCTGCCCGCCCCGACGCCCCCCAGCGGGACGCCGGCCGGCTCGACGGACGCCGGAGGCGTGCGTCCATTGCTCTGATCTGTCGCCATACCCCTGTTCTTCCGTGCGCGCGTTACCGCACACCGTCACGTCAGTTCTGCAAGCATCACCATCGCGTCCTCATGGCTCCGGGGATAGTAGTCCTTCCGGATGCCCACAGGACGGAATCCGAGGCTAAGATACAGGTTACGGGCCGTCAGGTTCGACATACGCACCTCGAGGGTCGCCAGCCGCGCCCCGACGGTTCTGGCCCTTTCGAGGAGATGCTCCATCAGCCGCCGGCCGTAGCCGCGGCCCCGTTGGTCGCGGCACACCGTAACGCTCGTGATATGGGCCTCATCCAGCACAAGCCAGAATCCGCCGTAGCCCACCAGCGCCTCATCGAGAAACACCACGTCGAAGTGGGAACGCGGATTCCGCAACTCATCAACAAACATCCCGCGCGTCCACGGTTCCGGGTATGCCTCCACCTCGATCGCCATGATCCGGTCGAGATGCTCTTGCGCGAGCGGGACATACTGCAGTTCCGGTGGCGCGGATGGATGCGTCATGGCGATCCGGCCTCGTGCCGCGGCCCGGCCTCGGCGGCGGCCAATTCGGCCTGCGACTTGCGCAGGTAGACGGGGGCCACCCGCGCGGCCTCCGCCGGCGCGCCCGCGGCGATCAGCGCCTCGGCCTCCGCGGCCACCGCGGCCGCCCGGGGAACCATGAGCATCGACGGCGCAAACACCGGTTCGGCCACACGCTCCTCGATCCGATCCCGGTAAAGGAGCGCGCCATCGCCGAGAAACAACACCCTATCCGGAAGCCCATCAAGGAGTTGCTCCACCGGCGCCACGCTTTCCGGCCCACGTTTCGTGCGCACCCCGGCCTGGAATTCGTACACCGCGCCGAAGACCTCCTTCATGCGCGCGTCAAGCAAAACGCACACCACGGCGTCGTCGAGGCAGGCCACGCGCGTCATGGCGTCGAGGGTGGGGACGCCCACCAGCCCGAGGCCGGCGCCCGCGGCGAGCCCTTTCCATGTCGCGACGCCGACCCGGAGCCCGGTGAATGAGCCCGGCCCGACCGAGACGGCCAAGGCATCGAACTCGCCCAGTTGGAGGCCGGCCTGCCCAAGCACCCAGTCCACCGTGTCGAGCAGGCGCTCGCTGTGGCTCCTGCCGCAGGCCACGACAGTCTCCGCAAGGACAACGCCCGCATCGCATGCCGCGACGGTGTTAATCGAGGTGCTGGTGTCTACGGCCAGGATCTTCATTGAAGGCAGATCATAGTTCAGGGCCTACGCCGAGTCAATCGATGGTGGTGCGCGCTCTACAGGCATGCCCCGAGGGCAGGGCCAAACGCCCCGGACACGACTCATCCGCCCCGGAGAAGAACGGAAGAGGATGCCGCGTTAACCGCGCACAAAACGAAGACTTACCGGAGCCCGGAAGAATACCGGGGTCCGGCAAGTCGCACGGTACATGCCGGCTTCGCCACAGCGGACGTTCCCGGCCGGAAACACGCCTCGCCTCAGAAAGGCTGCGGGTTTCCGGGGCTCGGCGGCGCCGCTGGCGGAACGCTCGGGCCGGGTTCCGGGGCCGGGCTGGGCGCCTCCTCAGCCGACGGCTCCGTGGGCACCGTGTCCGCGACCAACTCCTTCATCTTCTTCCCCGGACGGAAGGTTACAACGCGCCGTTCGGGAACCGGGACCTGGTCTCCGGTCCGTGGATTCCGTCCGATGCGCGACGCGCGGGTCTTGACCTCGAACACGCCGAAGTCACGGAGTTCCCAGCGCTTCCCTTCCGCAAGGGTTTGCGAGATGGTCTCGAAGGTACCCTCGATGATTTTGGCAACGTCGCTCTGCGTCATGCCAAGCTGGTTAGCCACTCGAATCACGAGTTCACGTTTGGTCATCGTCACGGAGCAATGCCCTCCTTGCTACGCCCGACGACATGCGCCCCACGGCGTGGTAACATGTATCAGGACACTCCAGAATCCGGTCATGGGGGTATTATACGGATTGCGCCGCGTCTTTGCAAGTCTTTTCTACGAAGCACGTTAACCTTTATGTCGGGATTTCCGGCCCCCGAATGGGGGGTCGGATGGGTGCGGGGGAGGCCCTTGGGCGGAGGGGCGGAGGGGGCGTTTTGACTGGGATTTTCGCGATGCAGTATAGTGTTTGCACGTAGACAACAGGCGAGGTTACGCTTTGGGTACCCTAGGATTGCCCGGTTTGGCCGATATCGTGTTGGGATATTTGTGTTTGCTGTTTGCCCTGTGCATTCACGAGGCGTCCCACGCCGCCATGGCGAATTGGTGTGGCGACCCCTCCGCACGGCTGCTGGGCCGGATGACGCTGAATCCCTTGGCCCACGTCGATCCCATCGGGACGGTGGTGATGCCGCTGCTCATGATGACCTCGGGCAGCCCCTTCCTCATCGGCTGGGCCAAACCCGTTCCCGTTAACCCATTGAATCTCCGGAACATGAGGCGCGATCAGGTTCTGGTGGCGCTCGCAGGGCCCGGCGCAAACCTGACTGCGGCCATCGTGTGCGCCGTGATCCTCCGCATCGGCACCATCGTAGGTGGGGTGACAACGGATCAGGAATTGTTTGCGTCCCCCGTCCTCTCCATGTTCCTCCAACTCGCCGTCATCAACGTGGCGCTCCTCGCCTTCAACCTGATCCCGATTCCGCCCCTGGACGGCAGTTGGGTGCTCCACTACTTCCTCCCGCCCAGCGGCCAGCAAGTGCTCGAACGGATCGGCCCGTTTGGGATCCTCCTTATCATCCTGTTCGGCAGGAGCTTGATTGCGATCCCCTTCAAGCTGCTGCTGAGTCTGATCCTGCTGATCGCCTTCTGACGGCGGCGCTCCCAGCCCATCCAACCGCGCCCATGCACGCTGTGGCATGTCGGGCGGACGCAATGTCAGCGGACGCAATTGCATGGCTACGGCACGTCGGGTATCATGGGTGGCGTTGCGCGGCCGGACGTATCGTGCTGTCTTGCCCTCATGGAAAGGAACCGAGATGCAACTGAACGAGTTATTCGAACTTGTAGCCAAGAAGAAGGCCTCCGACTTGTTGATTAGCGCCGGCGCCCCGCCCATGGTGCGGGTGGACGGCCGGTTGTATCGGACGCGGAACGAAGAACTCACGCCCGAGCAGACGAAGAAGATGATCTATGAGGTGCTGACCGCGAACCAGAAGAAGGAGTTCGAAACGAACAAGGAACTCGACTTGTCGCTCGCGGTCGGCCGCAAACACCGGTTCCGCGTCAACATCTATCTCCAGAAGGGCGCGGTCACGGGGGCATTCCGGCCGATCCCGGAGGTCATTCCCGCGCTGGACGAACTGGGGGTGCCGCAGATCGTGTCCGATCTGGCCGGCGCGAAGCAGGGCCTCATTCTGGTGACGGGGCCGACGGGCCACGGCAAGACGACGACGCAGGCCAGCATGATCGATCTCATCAATAACACCCGCGAGTGCCACATTATCACCATCGAGGAACCCATCGAATTCGTGCACCGCCACAAGAAGAGCATCGTGGATCAGCGGGAGGTCGGCGAGGACACGAAGGGGTTCTACGAGGCGTTGCGCTGTGTGCTCCGCCAGGATCCGGACGTGATCCTGGTGGGCGAAATGCGCGATCTGGAGACCATCCAAACCGCGCTCCGCGCCGCCGAGACGGGCCACCTCGTGTTGGCCACCCTCCACACGAACGACGCGATCCAGTCCGTCGACCGCGTGATTGACGTGTTCCCCGCCGGCCAGCAGCAACAGATCCGCTTCATGCTGTCCATGACGCTCCTGGCGGTGGTGTCGCAGCGCCTGATCCCGCGCGCGGACTCGGACGGCCGGATCCTCGCGGCGGAGATTCTCCTCAACAATACGGCCGTGGCCAACCTGATCCGCGAGGGGAAGACGCACCAGGTGTACAGCATCATGGAAACGAATACGAAGGAAGGCATGATCACCATGGATCGGTGCATCAAGGATCTGTATATGCAGGGCCTGATTTCGTATGAGGACGCCATCAGCCAGGTGCGTAACGCCAAGGCCATCATGGACGTCAAGTCCTGATCGGTGCCGTCGCGTTCCCTCGGGGACGCGGAACCCGCGCACCGGGCCATCCCCGGGCGGCCGCGCGGTGTGCCCGACACGGCGCGCGGGCGGTGGGGAGGGCCGCCATGGCATACGGAACGCCCCCCGGACGAGAAAGGACATAGGGTAGCCATGACTCTCGCAGCACGCCACGAGACCGCCGGTGTCAAGGTCGGCGCCGTACAGGTGGGCGGCGGCGCGCCCGTCGCGGTGCAGTCAATGACGAACACGGACACGGCCGATGCGGCAAGCACGGCGCAGCAGGTGTGCGAGCTGGCGGCGGCCGGTTCGGAACTGGTGCGGTTCACCGTGAACACGGCGGCCGCCGCCGACGCCGTCGCCGAGATCCGCCAGCGCGTCCGCGACGCCGGCTGCCAGGCGCCCCTCATCGGCGATTTCCACTACAACGGGCACAAGCTGCTCACCGAACACCCGGACTGCGCCGACGCGCTGGACAAGTATCGGATCAACCCGGGCAACGTCGGGCACGGGAAGAAGCGGGACGAGCGGTTCGCGGCCATCTGCCGGATCGCCGGCGAGCGGAACAAGGCGGTGCGCATCGGCGTGAACCTGGGCTCGCTGGATCAGGAACTGGTGAAGGCCCAGATGGAACAGAACGCCCGGGGCGGCCTGGGGAAGGATCCGGAGCAGATTCTGAGCGAATGCATGGTGATCTCCGCGCTCCATTCCACGGAACTCGCGCTCGAGAGCGGATTACGCGAAGATCAGATCATCATTTCGTGCAAAACATCGAGGCCGACGCAGTTGATCGATGTCTACCGCGAGTTGGCGGCCCGCTCGCGGCAACCCTTGCACCTGGGCCTTACCGAGGCGGGCATGGGCGACAAGGGCCTGATTTGGTCGGCTGCGGCCACGTCGATCCTGCTCGCAGAGGGCATCGGCGACACCATCCGCGTATCGGTGACGCCGCGCCCCGGCGGCGATCGGCGCGAGGAAGTCTATGCGGCCTGCGAGATCCTGCAGGCGCTCGACTTGCGACGGTTCGCGCCGAGCATCACCTCGTGTCCGGGATGCGGCCGCACGACGAGCACGACGTTCCAGGAACTGGCCAAGCAGGTGCAGGCCCACGTCCGGGCGCAGTTGCCGGAATGGAAACGGCAATATCCGGGCGTCGAGGATCTCAAGCTGGCGGTGATGGGGTGCGTCGTGAACGGGCCCGGCGAATCCAAAGCGGCCAACGTGGGCATCAGCCTGCCGGGCACCGGGGAGGCCCCCCACTGCCCGGTGTTTGTTGACGGGGAAAAGCACACCACGCTGGCGGGCACGCCGGAGGAACTGGCCGGAGCGTTCTGCGCGATCATCGACGACTACGTCGCGACGCATTATGCGGCCAAGTAGGACGCCCACGCCATGGCGGCCATGAACTTGCGCGAGATCCTGTGTGACGAGATCCTGCCCGCCGTCACGAAACCGTCCCGGTATCTGGGCACGGAGTTCAACTCGGTTCACAAGAACCCCGAGGCCGTCGAGCTTCGCGTAGCGCTCGCGTTCCCGGATCTGTACGACATGGGGCTCGGCAACCTGGGCCTCCTGATTCTGTACGCGATCCTGAATGACTTGCCATGGTGCTGGGCGGAACGGGCCTATGCGCCCGCCCCCGACATGGAGGCCGCGCTCCGCGGGCGCGGACTGCCCCTGTTCGCCACCGAGTCCAAGGATCCCCTGGGCGACATGGATCTCATCGGGTTTACGCTCCAATCGGAACTCACCTACACCAACGTCCTCACCATGCTCGACTTGGCCGGCATTCCGCTTCGTGCGGCCGGGCGCGACGACAGGCACCCCATCATCGCCGCAGGCGGGCCGACGGCGTTCAACCCGGAGCCCATGGCGCCCTTCATCGACTGCTTCGTCATCGGCGACGGCGAAGACGCCATCGTCGAGATTGCCGAAGTGCTGCGCGGCCTCCGCGGACGCCGCCGCGACGAGAAGCTCGAAGCGCTAGTGGCGCTGCCGGGGGTGTACGTGCCCGGGCGATTCCCGGTGGAGACGCTTCCCGACGGGCGGGTGCTGCCCGATGCAGGCGCGCCGAAGATCGTGCGCCGGATCGCGCCGGCCCTGGATGAGGCCGCATTTCCCACGGAATACATCGTGCCCTTCGCCCAACAGATCCACGAGCGCGTCGGCATCGAGGTGCTTCGCGGCTGCACGCGGGGGTGCCGGTTCTGCCAGGCGGGCATGGTGACGCGGCCAGTGCGGGAACGCTCGGTGGACGCCGTGGATCGCCTGATGCAGCAGACGCTTGGGCAAACCGGTTACGAAGAGGTGGGGCTGCTATCGTTGTCGACGTGCGATCACTCGGAGGTAGGCGAACTGGTGCGCCGGGCCGCGGCCCGCGCCGCGCCGGCGCGTGCGAGCGTGTCGCTGCCGTCGCTCCGGCTGGATGCCTTCTCGCTGGACTTGGCGGAACTCGTGACGGGCATCCGGCGGAGCGGGCTCACCTTCGCGCCCGAAGCCGCGACGCCCCGGCTCCGCGGGGTGATCAACAAATGGATCGCCGACGAGCAGTTGATCGACGTGGCGCGCGAGGCGTTCCGGCGGGGGTGGGGGCACATCAAGACGTACTTCATGATCGGCCTGCCCACCGAGCGCGATGAGGATGTGGAGGCGATAGTGGATCTGTGCCGGCGCGTGCTCGAGGCAGGGCGGGCGGTGAATCCCAAGGCGCGTCTCCACACGGGCGTGGCCACGTTTGTCCCCAAGCCCTTCACGCCGTTTCAGTGGGCCGCCCAGATCTCGTTCGAAGAGGCCCGCCGCCGCCAGGCTATTCTCGAGCACGGGTTCCGGCGGATTCCGGGCGTCAAGTTCGGCCGCCACGCGCCCAAGGCCACCATGATCGAGGGCCTGCTCGCCCGGGGGCATCGGCGGGCGGCCGATCTCATCGAGGCGGCCTGGCGCCGGGGCGCCCGGTTCGAGTCGTGGGACGAGGAACTGAACTGGGACGCCTGGCTGGGGGCCATCCAAGACACGGGCTACGACGTAGACGATGCCCTCCGCGAACGCCGCTTGGACGAGCGGCTTCCGTGGGATCACATCGACATACTGATCTCGAAGCAATGGCTTCGGGAGGAATGGCACCGGGCGATGCGGGGCGAGGCCATCGGCGACTGTCGCCACGGAACCTGCAACGGCTGCGGCGTCAGCGGGCGGGCGCCGGAGCTGTGCGAGCGGATGTGGGATCGGTATGGTTCGGCCGGCGCTACGGAGGGCCACCAGAACGCGAAGGACACGGCGGAAGTCGAACCGCCTGCGCCCGTGCAGCGGCTGCGGTTTCGCATCGGCCGGCGCGGCGAAATCCGGTTTCTGTCGCACCTGGAGTCCGCGAGCGCGTGGATCCGTGCGCTGCGGCGCGCACAGGCGCCCCTGGCCTATTCGCAGGGATTTCACGCGCATCCCAAGGTGGCCTTCGCAACGGCCTCGCCGGTGGGCGAGGAGTCCACGGCCGACTACATGGACGTGACGCTCACGAAGCGAGTCGATCCGGGCGCGTTCCTGGGCCGGTTGCAGGCCGCACTGCCGCGCGGACTCGAAGCCTTCGAGGTCGACGAGGTGCCCCTCGGCGCGCCGGCGCTGATGGCGGTGACGACCGGGTTCGCGTATACGCTGCGTGCGCAAGGCGATCGGACTCAGATGCGGGATCGCGTCGAGCGGCTTCTGGACGCCCGCGAGGTGTGGGTAGAGCGCAAGGTGAAGGCGAAGAACCGCAAGGGGCGCCGGGGGCCGCCGCAGAAGGCCCGGCTCAACATCCGCCCCATGATCGCCGATGTGGCGCTCTGCGACGGCACCACGGACGAACTGGTGATGGACGTGCGGTTGCAGGCGGTCGATGGGAAATCGGCGAAGCCGCGGGAGGTCGCCGAGGCGCTCGGGCTCGATCCGTTAGCGACGCGCGTGGTGAAAAAAGCCACGTACTTCCAGCAATCGCGCGACGAGAAACGCGCATCCGCTGCGGAGTAGAGCCCGGCTCAGAAGATCCAGATCGAGTCGATCAGGAGTTCGAATATCCCGGCAAGTCCGCCCAACTGATCGAAGCCTTCCATTCCGCCGATGGAGCCCCAGATGCTCAGGATGCTGTTCACCAAGCCCAGCAGCCCGGCGACAACGGACTGGAAGATGATGGGGATCATCTCAAAAATCTCGGCCCCGTTCATGAATCGGTCCTCCCTGCTTATGACGGCCTTGCTTGTCCGGCGCCTCAAACGCCGTGCGACTACCATACCTGGGAACCGGCCCGGCGCGCAAGCGAGAACGCGGCCCCGAATCGCCAGTCAAAACCACGCAAGGCGGCGCGCAAGGCAAGCTCGGCCGCACCCCTCGTTCCTATGCGAAAGCCACCAGCACGCTGAGTGCGCGGCCGAGCGAAACTCAGGCAGCCTTCAGAACTTCGAGCCCGCACAACCCGCTACCCGGCGACCGGGCGCGGCCAGGGCAATCGCGCCAAAAAGCGTGAGTAGACCGAGCCGTTCAAGAAGTCGCCCGGCTCTCCGAGCAAGAGCGAAAAGGCGGTGACGCACCGAGGTCTTCTCCCGGAACGGTTCCCATCAGTACTGCGATCTCCCAGAATCAATGCAAGCTGCACGAATCTCCGTGCGGAGAGCTTGACAACTCATTGTGCCCGGATGAATTGGGGCGGTTTCGTTTGGTTGCGGCCATACTGCGCTGAGTTCATCTGAGTTCATCTGAGTTCATCTGAGTTCATCTGAGTTCATCTGAGTTCATCTGAGTTCATCTGAGTTCATCTGAGTT
>JAFGTL010000579.1 GCA_016934125.1 Candidatus Hydrogenedentota bacterium | reverse complement strand
GGGCCGCGTCGAACCCCTCACTGTCGGCGGCCACTGGACAGAAGGATTGACTTCGTTTTGGGCCACTTCAGACTACGACTCCTGCTGAGTATCGCACTCGCCGTATCGGCCGCCCCGGCCGCCCCGGCCGCCCCGGCCGCCCCGGCCGCATCGGCCGCCCCGGCCGCACTCGCCGCGTCACCCGCGCCCGGCCCGGTGCCCGCCGATGAGCCGCCGGCGTTCGTGCCGCTCGGCGCCTACCTGAGCTGGGAGCGAACGGCCGCGTGTGCGAAGCACTATGGCATCGATCAATGGGAGGACGTGTGCCGGCGGCTCGACGCGCTCGAGGCCAACCACGCCAACCTGCTCTGGGTGACAAACATGGCGGAGGCCGATCTCCCGCGGCTCATGGCCGAGTGCGAGGCGCGCGGCATGGCCCTGCTGCCGTCCATGGGGAGCATCGAGGCGAAGGTGGACTGGCGGTGGGCCGAGGGAAGCACGTATTACGACACGGCCGTGCCGCGGGCGATCGAGGCCGCGGGCGATTCGAGCACGCTGATCGGGTGGGTGCTGAGCGATGAGCCGAAACTCGATCACCTGCCGCGCCTCGAGAACCTGCGCGAGCGGTTCCGCCAACTCGATCCGAACCGCTTTTGCACCGCCGTGTCGATGTGGCCCCAGACGCCCGCCATCGCGCGAAACGGCCGGCTGCCGGTGGTGTGCGTCGATCTGTATCCCTTTTTCGGCCCGGGCGATCCGAACGGGCCCCATACGGACGAGGCGAGCAAGAGCTTCTTCCGCCGGAACGGCCAGGCCATGATGGACGCCATCGGCGAGCGGAATGCGGCCGGCTGGATCATGGGCATGTGCTTCTCGGAAATCCGGGGCCCGAGGAAGTACGCCGAGAACGGGCACCTGATCGGACTCCCGGGCTCCTACCTCCACTGGCGGTGCCCGACGCCGGCCGAGATGCGCTGGCAGGTGTGGGAGACTTTCCGCCTGGGGGCGAAGGGCTTCGTGTGCTACACGCTCGCCCCGGAAGCGCCGCGCAACGAGACCGCCTCGGAACCGCCGCCGGATGTGGCCTGGAAGGAGGCGCTCGCCACCGAGGCGACGGATCTGGGCCCGAACGCCCTCACCAACCCCGACGGCTCGATCACGCCGCAACTCGAGGAACTCGGGCGCGTGTACGCCCGGCTCGCGCCGCACGCACCACTGATTCTCCGCTGGGAGCGGCAGGACGCGGGCGCGGTCGAAGCGGCCGGCCCGGGCCGGATCCAGGCGTTTGTGGATCCCCAGGACGCCGCGCAGTACGCCCTCGTGGTGAACGATGATCTGGACGAAGCCCACGACGTGCCGATCCGCGTAGGCGAGTCCATCGTCGCGGTGGCCGATCTCGCCCGGGGCGGAGGCATCGCCCTCGAACCCGACTTCGCGGGCGGCAGTTCGACGGGCGCCGTGCCGCTGGCCGCCGGGGAAGGCACGATTCTCGCCCTCACGCCCAAGGCGCCCTGACGCGCGGGTTGTCGGCGACTCCGTTCGAGGCCTATACTGATCGGGTGTCGACTCGGAACGCGGAATGGGAGCGGAACGGCCGTCGGGGAGACGGGCTCGCGGGGGCTGCGATGGAAGCGGGGGAACGGATCGGAACCTACGAACTGCTCCGGTGTATCGGGGGCGGGGGCATGGGGGAAGTCTGGGAAGCCCGCGACACCGAGCTCGATCGTCACGTCGCGCTCAAGTGCATCCATGAACACGGCGCAGCCGATGCGGAGCACGTCCAACGCCTCATGGCGGAGGCCCGCATCCTGGCCAAACTGAGCCACCCCGGCATCGTCCCCGTCTACACCTGCCTCAAGTCCGAGGGCAAGGTGTTCCTGGTGATGAAGCTCATCAGCGGACGCACGCTCGAGGAGATCGTACGGAGTTCCGGCAAGCGGTCGGTGGGCCAGTGTATCGAGTGGTTCCGCCAGGCCGCGGCGGCCCTCGGATACGCCCACGGCTGCGGCGTGTGCCACCGGGATCTCAAGCCCACCAACATCATCGTCGATCAGGACAGCAACGTCCATCTCATCGATTTCGGGCTTGCCCTGTCGAGCGACACCTCGCATCGCCTGACGCGCACGGGCTATGTCGCCGGAACCCCGCGGTATATGGCGCCTGAGCAGCGCCTCGACGGCGAAGCGGATCATCGTTCGGACATCTATTCGCTGGCCTTGAGCTTCTACTTCGCCATGACGGGCTACGATTCCGTGCGCCAGGCCGACGGGGCCCACGCCTACGAGCCCCTCCCGAGTTTCCCGCCGGGGCTGGATCGGGTGATGCGCAAATGCCTCAGCGCGAACCGGGCCGCCCGATACGGCTCGGTGGATGCGTTGCTCGCCGACCTCGGCAGCATCGGCGGCCGGTTGACGGCATCGTCCGGGGCCGCCCTGCTCCGGCGCCCCGGCTGGAGGATCGCCGCAGCCGCCGCCGGCCTGGCGGTGGTTGTCGCGATCGGCGTGGCGTTGTTCAGTCTTGGGCGCGGGCCGGCAGGACGCGCCACGTCCGCCCTAGCGGGCACGCCCGCAACACCGGGCGCGCCGGCGGCAACGGGCGCGCCGGCCGCAACCGGCGCCGCCGCAGAGGCCGCCCAGGCCACTCCGCTGATCCCTATCCCGGGCGGGCCTTTCGTGGCGGGCCTCGACGCGGACAGCGTGCCCGAGCTTCTGCGCGGGATTCCCGGATGGGAGAGCCTGACGCAGGGCGGGCCGCGGAGCGTCGAGGTGGATGCCTTCGAAATCGAGCTACATGAAGTCACCAATGCACAGTATGCGGCGTTTGCAGAGGCGACGGGACGGCCCGCCCCGGAGCATTGGCAAGCCGGCGAGCCGCCGCCCGGGATCGGCGATCATCCCGTCGTGAACGTCACCTTCGACGACGCGGAAGCCTATGCGCAGTGGGCCGGCCGGCGGTTACCCACCGCCGATGAATGGGAGAAGGCGGCCCGCGGCCGCGACGGCCGCGTCTATCCCTGGGGAGACACCTTCCGCATAGGGATCTGCAACACGGATCGGATCGAAGAGGAAGGAACCTGCCCGGTGGACGCGTATCCCGAGGACGTCAGCCCCTACGGCGTGGCCGGCCTCGGGGGGAACGCGGCCGAGTGGACATCGAGTGTTCAGGAAGACGAATCGGGAAATACCGGGCGGATCATCTGCGGCGGATCGTGGCTGGAGAGTGGCGCGATCGTTGCCATCGCGTCCTTCCGGCGCACCGCAGTGGGAGAGGGCGTGTCGCGCCCTGACATATCATTCCGTTGCGCCAAGTGAGGCGCAGCCATCATGTCTAAGGAGGTCGTCAAGATGATTGAGTTCGCGTGTCCTCATTGCCGGAGCGTCATCCAGGCAACCGACAGAAGCGCCGGGGCGCAGGTTACCTGCCCGCACTGCGACCGCCTCGTCCTGGTTCCCTCACCGGGCCGGGGCACGGCGCCCCCGCCACAGCCCGCCGCAACCGCGGGCACCACGCGCACCGCCCCCGAGCCGCCCGCGATGCCCTCGGGGGTGTCGCGATCCGGATCGCACACGCAGCGGCTGCGGATCGGTTCCGGATCGCAGCGCATTGCGGCGCTGTTGCACATGGCCTCCGGCGTCGTCCTTGCCGTGCTGTTCTACAGCCTGCTCAAGGCGTTCAGCAGCACGGGCGCCATCCCGCCGGCCTTTGCCGAGAAATTCCTGGATCGGGGCTGGACGCCCTACGTATCCGTGTTCCTCATGTTCTGGGCCTTCTCGATCCTCTTCGGCCGGTGCCGCCACATCCTCCGTTGTCGCCGCGCCCTCCGCGCGAACTACATCGACGCGACGGCCAGCTTCCGCACCGAGAGCGATGTTCAAGATCTCATTGCGCGCACGCGCGCCCTCTCGAAAGAGCTGAAGGACTGCATCCTCGGCTCCCGGATCCGCCGGGCACTCGAACACTACCGCGCCACACGCGACGTGGCCGAGGTGGGCGAAATCCTCCGCGACGAGAGCGAATCCGCGTACAACCTCATGCAATCGAGCTACACCCTCGTGCGCGTGTTCCTCTGGGCGATCCCCATTCTGGGCTTCATCGGCACGGTGGTCGGCGTAGGCAGCGCGGTAGGCGGCTTCGCCCAGTTCCTGGCCGGCGCCCAGGAGGTCGATCAAATCAAGACGGCCCTGGGCAGCGTCACCTCCGGGCTTGGCGTGGCCTTCGACACCACCTTCGTGGGCCTGCTCCTCAGCGTCGTGCTCATGGTCGTCATGTCGTGGGTGGAGAAGGCCGAACGCGACCACCTCCTCGCCTTCGAAGACTATTGCACGGATCATCTGTTGCGCCGGCTGCCCGCCCACTCATCCCAGTCCGAGCACCAGACGCTCGCCACGGCCATCCGCTCGGCCCTTCGCGATCTCGTGCCGGGCATCGACACCTGGAAAGAGGAGTCGCGCCAGTTATCGCAGGCCTTGGCCGAATCGCTGCGCCAGGCCTGGAAGGAGTCGGGTGCGGCGTGGTTCGAGGGGTTGAACGCGCTCCACAAGCGCATGGCGGCCTACACCGCCCAGTTCGAGAAGCTCCAGGCGGCCACGGCGCAGGAGCACGTCCAACTGCGCGATGATACGGCGCGGCTGGTGGGCGAGATGAAGGCCATGCTCGGCGAGGAGCGCGAGCATGTTCGGGGCCTGCTCGATGCCGAACAGAAAAGCCTGCTGAGCGTGCTGAGGGCGGAGCAAGACGGATTCCGCGCGTATTGCGAGTCCGAGAAAGGCGCCTTGCAGGGCATCGCCGCCGGGCAGCAGCAGATGGTTCGCGAGTATGCCGCGCTGCTGACCGACGTCGCCGGGAAGCTCGGGAGCCTCGTGACGCTCCAGAACAACCTCGAGGGCGAACTCCTCAAAGCGGCGGGCAGCGACGGGCTTGTGTCCACGATGGGCCAGGTGAAGGGGCTCCTGGCCTCGCTCGATCCCGTGCTGCACAAACTGGCCGACAAGCCCCTCGATGTGCAGGTGCAGTTCATGGCCGCGCCGACGGTGGTGCAGGGGAGGATGGGCGATGCGTGAGCGCCGGGGCACAGACGTCCAGCGCCCTTCGCTGTTTCCATTCTTGAGCGTGCTCGTGTGCCTCATGGGCGTGCTCATGTTCCTCGCCGTGGCGGTGGCGTTGACTTCGCTCGAGAGTGCCGCGTCCAACGTGGCGTTGCAGATCGAGTGGGACAGCACGAAAACCCCCAAACAGCCCATCTACCTCGAGTGCACGGCCGACGGCGCGCGGGATCTCGAGAGCGGCAGGCTCTTCCGGAAAGGCGATGAGGACGAGTCGGTGATCCTCGAGAACTGGGCGGGCACGCCCTTCACCGACCTCCTCGCCGAACTGGCTTCGGAGCGGCAGGACAGATACATCATGTTTGTCGTCCGGCCGGACGGGCTCGAGGTGTTCTCCTTTCTGCGCGCCGTGCTCGTCATGCGGAACAAAGAGAAATGCACGGGCAGCGTGTCGTGTGAGGAAGAGCCGGCCGCGGCCGCCCTCGAGCAACTGCCGAAGGAGATCGCGGGCCGGCTGAGCTACGCCGACGGCAAGCTCTCGTTCACCCGGGCCATGACGACAGCCGAGCGGGATGAGATTCAGCGGCTCTTCTCCCAGGGCGCGTCGAAACAGGCTGTCGAGTGGCTGTTCGCGGAATCGCAGAAGGTCCCGAGCTGGGTGGATTATGGAACCGAACTGATTCCCGCGGACTGGAACATCCAGTCGACGGGCGACGACGTGGCCGCGCGCGTGTCGAGTCCGGCGCCCGCCACGGCGGTTCAGGAGGCAGCATCATGAGGCGGCGAGGCGGCCAGGCTGACTCGGATACGGTGACGAACCTCGACTCCTTCATGGACATCGTCACCAATGTGATCGGCGCGCTCTTCTTCGTTGTCATTTTCGCCGCGTTGTCCGCGTTCGGGGCCACCGGCAAGGTGGTGACGCCCATTCTCTCCGAGGGAGACACCAAGGGCGTCATCTTCGAGTGCCGGAGCAACACGGTGTGCTTCCCGGACGTTCAGGGCCTGCTCGACGAGGCCGATGCCGTCTGGAAGCAGGCCGATGAGGCCGGCGATGATTGGGACGAGAAGGTGCTGCGGCTGCGCAAGGCGGAGATCGCGAACGAGTACTACCGGTTTGTGCCCGAAAGCAAACTGCGGATCCAGGGCGGCAACATCGTCTACGTGCTTCAGCAGAAGTTCGAGCCCCAAGAGGGCGTTCTCGGCGAATCCATCGCCGAGTTCCAGGAGCCGGATTCCCGATTCAACGAGAGTCTCGCCGCATTGGATCCGGCCAAACAGCACGTGTTCCTGCTCGTCGACACGGAGAGCTTCGAGATCTTCCACGCCGTTCGCCGCGCCATCATCGAGCAGGGCTTCCACGTCGGCTGGGATCCCATCGAGGCCGGCGGAACCCTCACGTTCGGCGGGCAAGGGGTGGTTGACGTCGGCTCCCACTTCTGATCCCGCCCCGCCGGGCCACGCGATCACGATTGCGCCGATTCCGGCGGCCTATCGGGCCGCCGGAATCGGCGTTGTGCAGTCCTTCAAGCCCCCTTCTCGTGAGCCCAGTAGAGGGCGGGCACTGTTGTGCCCGGGGCACTGTTGTGCCCGGGGCACTGCTGTGCCCGGCGGGCAGTGTGCCCGCCTACTTCCCGACCCACACGAGCACGTCGTAGCTCGTCGAAATCCCCTCCATTTCCTCCACTGTTGGGGACACGGACAGCTCCGTCATGATCCGCTGCGAGATCTCGCGGGCAGCGGCCTCGGCATTGGCCTGATACGTCACCTTGATGTCCGTCGCCGAGTCGGTGAGCGACGAGCTTGTCGCGACGTAGTAGCCCCCCTTCTCCAGGGCGGCCTTGAGGGCGTCGAGCCGCTTGGTGTCCTTGTCGTTGGTGGTGACGAAGACACTCGTGGGCCGCTGAGAACCGACTTTGTACGGCAGGGAGCCGCCCGTGCCGACGCGGCACAGGTTGATGTCTTCGACCTCGGCCTCGATGTAATTGGCCAGGGCGAACACCACCGTCCCCGGGCCGGCCGTCAGGCGCGGCTCGGTTTTCGTGTCAAACAGCCCTTCGACGAGCTTGGTTTCGGGATCGACCTCGGCGATCCCGTCGCAAGTCGAGCGCTCTTCGGCGCCCGAGTCGAGGAAATAGCGCAGAATGAAGTCGTGCGAGAAGAGGGTGAGCTCATCGTCCGCGGAGGCCCGGACAAGCAGCACCACCCAGCGGCCGACGTCGGGATCCTTCACCCCCAACTGCCTCAAGGGGCCCCGGATGCCCGTCGTGAAATAGTGGCCGATGATCTCGGGGTTCTTCAGCTTGGCCGCATCCTGGGCAAAGGCGGCCGGGGCAACAACGAGCATCGTCAGTGCAATCCATATCGTGAAGCGTTTCATGGCGTTACTTCTCCTGTCTTGGTTCGGCGCGGGCCGGGCTCCGGGCGCCGTTCGTGAGGCGTTTCATTCCGTCCGTTCACACGGGACATGCGAGGCCAGGGCGAACTCTCCGTCCGGCGTCGCGGTTGGGGAGACGGGGCATCGCGTGCCGGCTCCACCGCCGGGCCCGGCTCGTTACGAGCCGATCAGGTTCTCGGGATCGCGCGTGCCAACCGCCCCGACCACCACCTTGAAGAAGAGCCGGTAGCTCTGGACGATCTGGTTCGGCATCATCCCGTCCTGGAACGAGAGCTGATAGTCGCACCACAGCGTCGTCGCGTTGCGCAGGCTGAACCGCACGATGATCAAGTCGTCGTTGAAGCTGTTGATGAGCTGGAGCTTCTGAAGCTCCGGCGCGTCTTCCTTCATCGCCCACAGCGAGAAGAAGCTGAGGAGTGTCTTCTCCTTCTCGATGCGAACGAAAGTGATCAGCCCGCCGTCCTCGATCTTCAGATCGCCGTCGCTGTCGATTTCGCACTTGATGAAGGCCGCCTCGAACAGCTCCTTCACCCGCTCAACCGTGAGTTCCTCCTCCGGGATGATCGTCTCGGCGGCGCTCACTCTCGACTCGTGGATGCCGGCCACGACGCAGGCCAGAATCGCCAGAATGCTCAGTGTACAAATGCGTGCTTTCATGTCCCGTATCTCCTTTCCCGTCTCTGTGTGCGGAATAAGGCCCTGGCTGCGCGCGCTCGAGTCGCCTGTCCCATGTTCCCCAGGGGGCTCGCGCGCCGACGCCATCCTGCCATCGCGGCCTGAACGACGTCAAGCGACTCACCGCATGCCCTTTCCGCACTCCGCGCTGCAACTGTTGGTTCGGCCTGCCGGCCGCTACCACCTGTGCCGGCCCGGCAAGCCTTGCTTCTGTCATCCCTCTACGGGAAAAGCGCCGAAAACCTTGCACGGCTGGTTAGACTCGATCTCGTATTGGCCGTCCGGCACTGCGTCGTACAGGATGACGCCCCCGCCCGGCGTCGTGTCGAAGGCGCGGGGATCCCCGTTTTCGAGCACCTTGGCCTCCTCGGCCGCGGCCCGGCCCGCCATGCCGTTCCTCCTCATGCTGAGCACGGGCGATTTCAGGCCGCCAGCCTGTCAATCCGGCAAACACCGCCGCAATGCCCGCCGCGTTGCCGGTGGAAAGGCTCATCGGACGGCGTGTATAATCGCGGCCAATCTGTAATCACTGCCCCGGCCCGGGCGCGCGTAGTGCGGCGGGCGGCGGGGTTTTCGAGCGGATAACGCGGCGGCACGCGGTGGCGCCGAGCGCTGGCCCGGCACGATCAGGGCCGGCGGGCAAAGGAGAACGAGCATGGCCAAGCTTGAAGGTAAGGTGCTGGTGGCGCAGGGAGGCGGCCCGACGGCCGTGATCAACCAGAGTTTCGTGGGCGCGGTGCTGGAATCGCGCAAGTTCCCCCAGGTGACGCGGGTGTACGGCGCGCTCCACGGCGTCCGCGGCATCGTGGACGAGGATCTCATCGATCTCACCGAGGCCACGACGCATAACCTCGAGGCCGTCGCGCAGACGCCGTCGTCGGGGCTGTTGTCGACGCGCGATAAACCCGATATCGAGTACTGCCGCAACATCTTCCGCGTGTGCCAGGCCCACGATGTGCGCTACTTCTTCTACATCGGCGGAAACGACAGCGCGGACACGTGCCGGATCGTGAACGAGGAATCCGACAAGGCCGGCTACGAGTTGCGCGTCATCCATATCCCGAAAACCATCGACAACGATCTCAAGGTGACGGATCACTGCCCCGGCTACGGCTCCGCGGCCAAGTTCGTGGCCCAGGCCTTTGCCGGCGTCAACCTCGATAACCGCGCCATTCCGGGCGTCTACATCGGCATCGTCATGGGCCGGCACGCGGGATTCCTCACCGCCGCCGCCAGCCTCGCCCGCAAGTATCCCGACGACGGCCCCCACCTGATCTATGTGCCCGAACGCCCCGTCACGAAGCAGCAGTTCCTCAAGGACGTGAAGGCCGCTTACGCCAAGTACGGCCGGTGTATCGTCGCCGCGTCGGAAGGCATCGTCGATCCCAAGGGCAAGGCCATCGTGAGCCAGTTCACCGGCGGCGAGAAGGACGCCCACGGCAACGTCCAGCTTTCGGGCACGGGCGCCCTGGGCGATCTGCTCGCGTCGTGGGTGAAGGCCGAGACCAACATCAAACGCGTCCGCGCCGACACCCTCGGCTACCTGCAGCGCAGTTTCCTGGGCTGCGTGAGCGAGGTGGATCAGTTCGAGGCGCGCGAGGTGGGCGAGAAGGCCGCGCAATACGCCATCTGGCACAGCCAGGACGGCTCCGTGGCGATCCGCCGGATCGGCGACTATGCCGTCGAGTATTTCCTCGCGAAACTGAAGGATGTCGCGCGCGAATCTGTCGAAATGCCGGCCAGGTTTCTCAACAAGGCGGGCAACGGCGTCACCGACGCCTTCATCCGCTACGCCCAGCCGCTCATCGGCGATCTGCCCGTCATGGCGCGGATCGCGGCGCCGTCGGTGAAGAAGGTGCTCAAGAAATAGCTGAGGCCGGGCCTCTGGCCCGGGCCGGAAGACTGGATATCGTTCGGGGAATCGGTTCGCACCGCGGCCGGTTCCCCGATTCGTTTTCCGCGGGCGCCGGCGATCAGAGGGCCCAGGACTGATCCTCGGCGTCGACGATCTTCTGCTGGTGGCAGATGAAGAAGGCGGGATCGTGGATCGGGGGCGTATCCGTCATGGCCTCGGCCTCGTCCATGCCGTAGAACTCGGCATAATCCCCGTGAAACCCGTCGCAGATCCGGCGCGCCGCGCACCGGCCGCAGACGGCGTTCTGCGTGTAGCCGCAGTCCTCGCGGGCGCGGAACGCGGCCTCCTCGCGATACAGCACATCCTTCCCGCGCAGCCCCTGTTCGATGCGGGCCAAGGCGTGCTGCGCGCCGAAGACGGCGCGGGCCAGCGCCGGGTGGCGGAGGGCCCAGTCGCGCGCGGCGGTGTGGCGGGCCATGATGGCGTGATCGAACGGGCCGATGCGGAGCGTGGGCATCAGCGCGCCCTCCCGCATGCGCTGGGGGGGCATGCCCGTCCACATCCAGCTCTGGTAATCCCACTCGTGGAGATCGTAGGAAAGCTGCTGGAAGTTGTAGAAGTTCTTCCGGTGGCGCGGCTCGGCCATGCACAGGGGCAGGTAGCGCACATTGCACTCGATCCCGGCCTCTTCGAGGCGATCGAGGGCCTCGGTGAGCCGAGGCTTGATCGCCGAGTACCGGGGCACGTTTTCGTGGGTGCGGATGCCCGCCTCCTGATCCTCGAAGGGGTTGAAGGCGATGTAGTTCACCGCGCGTGCGCCATAGGCGATGGCTTGGCGCGCCACCTCCGCGAGGAGAGGGACGACGGGTTTCGACATGGTGCAGTTGAATCGGAACGGGATGCCGAGATCGCGCATCCGGCCGATGGCCGTGGTGATCTTGTCGAAGGCGCCCGGTTTGCCGACGACTTCATCGTGGACGGCGCCGATCCCGTGGAGGCTGACGAGGAAATCGCGCAGGCCCGCCGGGGGATACTGTTCGAGCTCGCCGGGTTTGGCAAGATGGATGCCGTTGGTGATGAGCGTCGGATGGAGGCCGATCTCGCGGCAATAGGCCACGAGGGCGATGATATCCGGGTAGATGGTGGGCTCGCCGCCCTGGATGTCCACGGCACAGCATCCGTAGAACTCGCGCAGGATGCGGGCCATATCGCGGAGTTTGCCGAGTTCGAGGAAGGCGTGCTCGGGGTGCCGCGCGTCCTTGATCCGATCGAGGAAGTAGCAGAAGTAGCAGCGCTGGTTGCAGGTTTGCCCGATCCACATGACGCCGCGCCGCGTGAGCACGCGCCGGGTGGTGGTGGGAGGGGGGCTCTGGGCGCCGCTCATGACTCGGCCACCTTGACGATGCCCGCGAAGAGCAGGTGCCGGCCCGGCTCGAATCGAAACGCGCCCGTCTCGGGCACGCGCAGGGCCTGGAGCACGCGGGCGTTGTCGTGGAAGCCGGTGTTGATGGCCGTCATCCGGCACGGGGGCGCGCCGTCTACCGCGTCGAGCTCGATGCTCACGGCAGGCAACGCCGGGCCCGACGCGGCGATCCGGGCCCCGGGCGCATAGCTGCGGTTGGCGTGGCGCCAGTCTTCCTGGCCGGGCTCAATCGGGGGAAACGGGCCCGATTCGTGGGGGGTTTCCCACGCGTCGTAATCGGGTTTCAGGCAGATCGACGTGTGATACTCCTGGCACGCAAACGCTTCGGCCACATCGATCCAGATACGCACCGCGATGCCGTCCCCACGGGGCTCGAGTTCCCACTGCTGCCGGTAGGGGAACCGGCGCGATTCGCCCGAGGCCTCGAGCCGGACGCCATCGCGGCGCGGCGTGTCCCATTCGAGACTGGCGCTGTCGTTCCACAGGCCGTCGACGAAAAGCGACGCGTACAGGTGTTCGAGCGTGGTGAGATCCGCCCCCGCAAAGGCGAGGCGCACGCAGCCGCGATCGAACACGGCGCTCAGCCGCCCGGCCGACACCGTCCGGCGCGCCGTCTCGGCTTCGAGGCGTTCGACAAGGGCATCGGGCGCGAGCCCGAGATCGACGACGAGGGTGCAAAGCTCATGGATGCCCGGCGGGAAAGGGCGCTCCCTGTCGGGAATGGGACCGCCCGTCTGGAGGAGGCGCGCGCCGACAACATAATCCGTGTTCCACCAGATCATCCTGTCGTGGGGGCGCTCCGTACGGCGCTCGATGAGCACGGCGGGCAACGCCGAGCCGTCGCCGGGCAGGGCGGCCGCCGTGTCGCAGGCCGAATCCGGCGTCACCAGTTGGGCCCAGGTGAGATCGCCGGGCAGGATCGCGGGAAAGGCCCCGCCCCGGGGCCCGTAATGCCACCGCGCGTAGGCCGTGGGCAGGAACAAGTTCATCTCGATGGCCTCGATGGCGGCCTCGTGCTCGCATTCGATGGCCACGCGCCAGATCAGCCGGCCATCCTCGATCCGCAGATCCCACAGGTGGCGCACGGGCAGCTTCGTCATCCGCCCCCGGGCCCGGCAGTGGGCCGGGCCGCGCTCGACAACCTCCCAGTCGGCCGCGGTGGATTCGTGCCACACGCCCATATCGAGGGTGCGCACGAGCAGGCCGCGCGGCGCGCTCACCTCGTGCTTGTCGTGGAACAGGGCGATCCGGCCGCCGCTCAGGATCGCCTCGACGGCCCCGGCGCCGAGGGTGTGGATGCCGCGGGCGTCGCCCACCTGGCGCAGGTAGAAATCGATGGTTTCCCGGGGCGACTCGCGGGCGATGAGGCGGCCCTTGCTGAGCAGGATCACGCGATCGCACAGGGCGTTGACGATGCCAAGGTCGTGGGATACGAACACGATGGTCTTGCCCCGCTCGCGGAGCAGGCCGATCCGCTCCCGGCATTTCCGCTGGAACGCTTCATCGCCCACCGACAACACCTCGTCGACGAGGAAAATGTCGGGATTGGCATGGACGGCCACCGCGAATCCGAGCCGCACAAACATGCCGCTCGAAAACGTGTCGAGCGGGTTGTCGATGAATTCGCCTACCCCCGAGAACTCCACAATCGCGTCGAACGCGGCGTCGATCTCGCCACGCGACATCCCCATGATCCGCCCGTTCAGATAGATGTTCTCGCGGCCCGTGAGCCACGGGTGGAATCCCGCGCCGAGTTCCAGGAGCGACGCGACGCGCCCCTCCACCGCCACGTGGCCGGAGGTGGGCACGGTGACGCCGGCCAGGAGTTTGAGCAACGTGCTCTTGCCGGAGCCGTTCGCGCCGATGATGCCGAAGGATTCGCCCGCCTCGACGGAGAACGACACGTCGGATAGCGCGTGCACGCAGCCCGTCGGGCGCCGGCGGAACGGGTTGAGCAGGCCGGCGAGGCTGCCGCCGCCCGCCTGCCGCGGGCGGTAGGTTTTGGACACATTCTGGACGTCGATGATGGCCATCAGAGGTGATCCGCCACGGCCGGGGCGCTCCGCCGGAACACGACGGCGCCGGCGACGAGGACGACGCACGCACAGGCGATGGGCCACACGAGGAGATCCGCATCGGGCATCCGGTTGCCGAGGAACGCTTGCCGGTATGCCGTGACGAGCCCCGCCATCGGGTTCGCGAAGTACGCCCCGGCGAGCCAGGCGGGCGCCCCGTGCTCCGCGAGCCACAGGGGCAGGCGCTCCTCGACAAGGCTCAGCGGGTAGAAGATCGGCGTCGCATAGAAGCCGAATGCGAGCAGGATCTCGACGATGTAGAGAACATCGCGGTAGCGCACGTGGACGGCGGACAGCAACAGGGCGAGCCCCGCCATGAACACGCATTGGACGGCGAGCACGGGCAGGGCCCACAGCGCGCCGAAGCTGAGGCCGCCGCCCGTGGCCAGGCGCGCCGCAACGAGCACGGCCAGCCCGACCACCAACCCGACAAGGCAACTGCCCACCGCGGCCAGGGGGATGACTTCCCGCGGGAAGTAGACTTTCTTGATCAGATCGCGATCGCGCACGAGGGACGCCGTGGCCGCGGCGAGGCCCGCCGCCAGAAACTGCCACGGCACGATGCCGCACAAGAGGAACACGGCAAAGGGATCTTCGGTGGCGATGCCGCGCTCGGCGACACGGAATTGCAGGATCACGCCGAACACGAGCCACAGGACGAGCGTCATCAGCAGCGGATGGAGCACGGCCCAGAGCACGCCCACGCGGGCGTCCCGGTATCGGGCGCGGAAATCCTTCGAGATGAGATCCCACAGGAGGCCGCGCGCGCGGATGAGATCGGGCAGGATCCGGCTGCACCGCCCCTGCTGCGTATCGGTATAGACTACGCCGCTCATGCTCCAGAATGTAGCATCGGCACTCGGCCATTGCAACGGCCCCCGCCGGATCGGGCGTGGGTGGTGCGCATACGGCGCGGGGGGTATACGCACCTCGCGTGGCCGCCGGGCAGGTTGTAGGGGCTCGAAGCGCGATGCTATGATTGGCGCGCGGGAACCTATTCACGGAGAAAGGGCTTTGAATGGCCATTGAATTCACCAAGTTGCACGGCTTGGGCAACGACTACCTGTTCATCGATGCCGCTGCGCATCCCGTGGACGATCCCGCCGAGTTGTCCCGCCAGATGAGCCACCGCCACCTCGGCGTGGGCTCGGACGGCATCATCCTCATCCTGCCGGGGGCGGATGGCGCCGCCGCGGACGAGGCGCCCGCGTTCACGATGCGGATCTTCAACGCGGACGGGAGCGAAGCGGAAACCTGCGGGAACGGCATCCGGTGTTTCGCGAAGTACGTGTACGAGCGGGGGATGACGGATCGCACTGAGTTCGTGATCTCGACGCTGGCAGGGCCGAACCGCGTCGCGTTGAAGACGGACGGCGGCACGGTGGTGTCGGTGCGCTCGAACATGGGGCGCCCGCGCTTCGAGCGGAGCGAGATCCCGATGCTGGGCGCTCCGGGCCGGGTGCTCGAGGAAGATCTCGAACTGGACGGGCAGACGGTGCAGGTGACGTGCGCGAACATCGGCAATCCGCACGCGGTGATCTTCGTCGACGACGCGACGGCGGCGCCCCTGGCCGAACTGGGCCCCCAGATCGAGCGTCACCCGAGTTTTCCGCAGCGGACGAACGTCGAATTCGTCACCGTGCAGGATCGGCAGAACATCGTCATGCGGATCTGGGAGCGGGGCAGCGGGATCACCATGGCGAGCGGGAGCGGCTCGTGCGGGGCCGCGTTGGCCAGCATGATCACGGATCGGGTGGATCGGCGCGTGAACGTGCACCTGGTGTACGGCACGCTCGTCATCGAGTGGGCGGAGGATGGGTTCGTCTATCAGGAAGGGCCCGCCACCGAGGTATTCAGCGGCACCTGGCGCGCGTGAGGCGCGCGGGGCGCGTGAGGCGCGCGGGGCGCTGTCCCGGGGGCAACGGGAGAGGAAACGGCACATGTCCATCAAGGTCGCGGTGCTCTTGTCCGGCAGCGGCACAACGCTCCAGAACCTGATCGATCGGATCGAGCGCGGCGAACTCGACGCGAGCATCGCGTGCGTCGTGAGTTCCCGAAAGAGCGCGTTTGGGCTCGAACGCGCCCGGAATCACGGGATTCCGGCCGTGGCCGTGCACCGGAAGGACTACGAGGATCTCGACGCGTTCAACCGGGACATCTGGGAGGCCGTGCGCCGGCACGAGGCCGAACTGGTGGTGCTGGCGGGCTTCATGAGCCTGCTCGAAATCCCGAAGGACTTCGCCGGCCGCGTGATCAACATCCACCCCGCGCTGATCCCGTCGTTCTGCGGCAAAGGCATGTACGGCCACCACGTCCATGAGGCCGTCATCGAATCCGGCGTGAAACTCACGGGCGTCACCGTGCACTTCGCCGACGATGAGTACGACCACGGCCCGATCATCCTCCAGGACGCCGTGCCCGTGCTCGACAACGACACGCCCGACAGCCTCGCGGAGCGGGTGCAGGCGATGGAACGGGAGCTGTATCCCAAGGCCATCCAGCTCTTCGCGGAGGGACGCGTGGTGCTTGACGGCCGGAGAGTGCGCACAACGTAACGGCGCATCGGGCGCGTGGCCGCCCCGACGGATCGAGGATTCGGGCCACCGGCCCGAACGCGGTGCCCCGACGCACCGGATCGGACATGAACGAGGACGCTATCGACACTTCCCCCCCGCCGGACGCGCGCAGGAACTTCATCCTGTGCGTAGCCAACGGCGGCTTGGTGATGATGGGCGCGGCCTTCTTCTCGCCGGGCACCGTGCTCGCCGCCCTCGCCCAGCGCCTCACGGGCTCGACGGTGTGCGTCGGGCTCCTGGTGAGCCTGGGCCAGGTAGGCTTCACCTGGCCCCAGCTTTTCGCCGGGAACCTCGTCGAACCGTTCAAGCGGAAGATGCCCGTCTACGCGGCGCTCGCGACGAGCCGGGCTCTCGTGCTGTTCACCTTGGCGGCCG
>JAFGTL010000038.1 GCA_016934125.1 Candidatus Hydrogenedentota bacterium | reverse complement strand
CAACCCGGCTCAGGCTCAGGTTCGCGCTGTGCAACGCCCCCTGATCGAATTCGACGTACACCGTTCCTGCGCTCGGCCCGGAGATCTGCACGTCCGCCACCCCGTCCAGCCGCATCAGCCGCGGATGGAGCCGCGTCCGCGCCCACTGCGCCAGCTCGTTCTGATCGCCCTCGCTGAACACCGTGAACGACATCATGGCCTGCGTCAGCGAGTTCGACCGCGACAGGAAGAGCCGATCGATCTCGGCAGGAAGTACGAGCTTGATGCGCTCGATCCGATCCCGGACCTCGGCCAGGATCTCCGACATCTCCGCGTCCCAGTCGAAGATCATCTCGATCGAGCAGCCCCCGCCCGACGAGTACGAGGCAATCCGCTTGAGGTCGGGCACCGTCCGGAACTTGCCCTCCGCGGGAATGGTGACCTCGCTCTCCACCTGCTCGGGCGTCGCCCCGTAGTACGGAATGAAACAGCGCACAATCATGAAGTCGATCGAGATCATCAACTCCACTTGGATCAGATGCCACGCGATCACCGCAACCACGGCCAGCGCCACGATCACCGTGCATACCGTGACGGGGTGCTTGAGGGCGTATGTGGGCAAGGAACGCTTCATGTGTCGTGTGCCGCTCAGGAACGAGGGCGCCGCGCGACGCCCCAAGCCTCTCCGACGTGCGCCGGGCCGCGGCATGCCCGGCTGCCCGGCCGGCCGGTACGCCCCCCTCCGACACATACCGCCGCAGGGCCGCTTCGTTTCACTCGTCCCGCCGTGCTCACGCTGCTCCGCACCGCCGCGCTGCCCGCTGCCGGCCGCCTGTTCACTCGGAAGGCTCGCGGAGATACTCGAGGCCCCCCTTCAGCCACTTCTCGGGCCGCGACCACATGTTCGCCACGTACGCCGTCTGATCGACGTGCTCCAGTGTCGCCAGCAACGCCGGATCCCCCAACTCCCGGAAGATTGGATCCTCCGGATCGAATCGGTTGAACGTGTAGATCCCGCTCACGCCCGCCTTCCACGCGTTCAGCGCTTCCCCGCGCCACACCTGGAGCGCCGTCGCGGCCTCCGGCTGGCCCCCGTCCATGATCCGCCGCGATACCAGGCACGCGTACGCCGGAACATCGTATTTCCGGCCCAGTGCCGCCAGGTTCTCCCACGGCTCCAGCTTGAAATACCCGGCCCCTGTCACCATGTCGATGAGATCCTCTTCGAGCCACCCCACCAGATCGATGCCCATCGCTTTGCAATACCCCACCGAATCCGGCACCCGCACCGCGATCAGCAGCGGGCGCCCTCGCTCGCGGCCGATCCGCTCCGTCATCGCCCGCACCCGGCGCACCAGCCCCGTCATCAGCGCGCAGTGCTCCTCCGTCACCGGATCGCCCGTCATCTGAGGCCGGAACAACACCGGATGCCGGAAGAAATCCATCTCAATCCCGTCCACGTCGTAGCGGCTGCACACATCCTCCAGGATCCGGAACACCTTGTCCCGCACCACCTCCATCCCGTAATCCACCGACGACCACCGCCCGCATCCGTACGGGAATTTCTGCCCTTGCGTGCCCACCAGACACTCCGGATGATCCTGCTTCCATTGGCACAACACGCGATCGGGCGACGAATCGTGCGTGTCGTTCATGCGCATCGACCAGAACACCTCCATGCCGTTGGCATGGCCGAATTCCGTCATGATTTCGAGCGAATCTCCGCCCGACTCCGTCAACGCGTTCTTGCGCTGCTCGCTCTCCTCGCTACGGTGCGTATAGGAGTTGAACACCCCCGTGCAGTAGAAGATGGCGTCCACCTGCGAACCCACCAGCGGCGCGGTTCGCCTGCTCAGGAACTGCTCGCGGCTCAACGCCTCGCCCGGGCCCGGCGCGTTCGCGTCGTTCCCGTCATTGTTCATGATGATCCGGCGTTTCCGCTGCCGAGCCCGCTTCCGCGCCGCGATCAGTTCGTCCTCCGAAAGCGTCGCCGGCGCGCCGCCTGCTGCGCCATGCCATACCAGTGCTGCTGCCGGGCCCACGCCCAACGCGCTCAGAAACGCGCGGCGATTGAGTCTGTCGGCCATCTGGGGTTCCTTTCCAACGCTCGGCCCTCGATTCACGGGGAGTCACCGGGCAGACTACGCCTGTCCCGCAACAAAAACCGGAGGCCCCCGTCCGTTCCGGGGGCCTCCGGCACACCTCAACGAAGGGCCTTAGGCGGCCCGAGCACCTCGGCGGCGACGATCCCGCGCCGGACATCGTCCAGTCCGCTGAACAACGCATGCGTCGCGGGCCGGGCCCGCTTGACACGACGTGCACTGCGCGGACGCTGCGCCGTTCGAGGCCGCGCGGGGCCTGGCCGGCGGGCCGGCCTGCGCCGCGCCTGACGGGCCGGCCGTGCCGGTTCCTCCGCCTCCGCGGGGGGGGGCGCCTGGGGTTGCGGCGGCCGTTGTGGCTGCGGCCGGGGCCGGCGCTGAGGCCGCTGGTGTGGCTGCGGTAGTGGCCGCGGCTGCTGGGCGCGCTGAACCGGTTGGGCCGGCCGCTGGGGCGCGGGCCTGGGCACCGGACGCGCCGGCTGCGCGGTGGGGCGAACCTGCGGCTGGGGGCCGGGGCGAGGTTGCGCCTGCTCCCGAGACACCGGGATCGCCGGAACGGCTTGGCGCGGCCGGCCTTGGGGGACGGGCGGCGGCGTCGCGCCGCGCGGCTCCGCCGTCTTCGTGCCCTCACCGTACAGCAGTCTCCGCGTCGCCTCGGGCAGATCCTCACGCCGGATCTTGCGCCGCGTCGCGCGGTCCCGCGCTTCCTCGGCCTCCCGCCGCTGCTCGTACACCTTGCGGAGTACGCCGGCGATAGCCAGCACGGCAAAGATGATTAACGGGGCAAGCCCTTCCATACCGTCTCACTCCTCAGGTTTACCGGGCACCCAGGGCTACACGCTGTTCCCGTCGTCGCCCTCGCCGTCCATGTCCGAGATCGACTGCCGCATGTCCGTGTCGGCCATGATGTTCTTCATCCGGTAGTAGTCCATGATCCCGAGGTTCCCGTTCCGGAACGCCTCCGCCATGGCCCGCGGCACTTCGGCCTCGGCCTCGACTACGCGCGCGCGCATCTCCACCACCTGCGCCCGCATCTCCTGCTCGCGCGCCGTGGCCATGGCCCGCCGCTCCTCGGCGCGGGCCTGGGCGATCTGCTTGTCGGCCTCGGCTTGGTCGATCTGGAGCTTGGCGCCGATGTTGGTTCCAACGTCGACGTCGGCGATGTCGATCGACAGGAT
>JAFGTL010000578.1 GCA_016934125.1 Candidatus Hydrogenedentota bacterium | reverse complement strand
GGTTCCGCCCGCCCGGATCCCGGAGCAGGGCGTAGGCTTTGTTGGTTGTCGTATCCCGCGGCGCGAGCACCTCCGCGAACGCCTGCGGATCGAAGGCTTCGTCCGGCTGCTCTTCCATGTACTCGAACAGCATCTCTGTGCTGTCGCCATCCCGCGGATCCCACAGCCGCAACCGCACCGGCAATCCGCTGTCCTTCAACACCCACACCCGGAGCCATTCCGGCGTGCGATCGTTCGTCACGTCGAACACCTGCATGTCGCCCGACACACTCGCCGCCCCGTTTCGCAACGGCGGCGAGATCGTCGTCCGCCCACAGACATGGGCCAGCAGACTGTCCAGCGACAACCCGTCCATCTTCCCCAGCAGTTCGACGAGTTGCACCGCCTCCGCGACGTGGTACTCATCCAACTGCCGCCGATCCAGTTCGCCTACGTCGAATCGCTGCCGTGAGCCCACATCCCATGCCGCCGTTACCGCGCCATCCCGGCCAAAGAACACCCGCCCGCGCTGATGCGCCCGTAACCGGCCATCGCGCGCCGCCCATACCTCCACCTTCTCCGGCGGCTCCGCGGCGTTCTCCGTGATAAACACCGTGCCACTGAAGAATTCGACGCGTCCGAAGCGCTGCGCCACCTCCGCCCATGTCAGGTTGCCCGGCGTCCACAGGATAGCGCCCGCCGCCAGCACGAAGGCCGCGGCGCCGAGTGCCGCGCCCCAAGCCAACGCGCGTACGCCGCGCCGTACACCGCCGCCCCGGCCCACTCCCTGCCGTATCTGCTCGAACCGGCCTTCCGCCTGCTCCAGTACATCCGCCGGCGCCTCGCCGGCCAGCGCGTTCCGAACGAGCGCATCCACAGACGCATCGTCCGGGCGTTCGTTTTGTTCTCCGTGTCGACTCATGACTCCGAAACCTCCACATCGAGGGCGATGTCTCCGCGCTTCAATGCCGCCCGCAATCGCTTTCGTGCCTTCGAGATCAGGACGCGCACCGTGGATTCCCGGCACCCCATGGCCTCGGCGATGTCCCGGCTCGACAGTTCCTCCACCGCCAGGAGCACCATCGCCTCCGCCTCGCGTTTCGGCAGCATGCCCAGTGCCTGCAACACGGCCTCCCGGGCCTCCGCGTGTTCTGCCTGCCCCGTCAAACCGCCGCGTTGCGCCTCGGCAACCCGCACCGCCTCCAGCGCTACGGCATGGCGCCGCCGCCGGCGCACGTGATCGATGGCCTCATTCACGCACATTCGCAACACGAGCGCCGTCGGGTTCGGATGCCGGCGGATCCGTCCGAACCGCCGCAACATCCGAACCAGGACGTCCTGTAACACGTCGTCGGTGGCATGCGCGTCCCGCGTGATCCGCCAGATCGCGTTCACCATCCGCTGCCGAATGGGCACGACAAGCTCATCGTATTCCTGGGCATCCACTGGTGTTTCCCTGACCTCCACATGGTTCGGCCACACAACGTCGACGTTTCATTGGCCATTCACCAATATATACGAGCGAAGCCGCCAATTCGCTTATTCTGGATGCGAACGGCAGGCCTGTTGAGCAAGTCGTCGGACTCTCGGAGCAGGAGCGAAAAAGCGGGACTGACGCAAGCGGAGGCGCCCACAGGACGCGCCGTAGACGTGTCTGTCCCTCGCCATTTTCGCGGCCTTCACGCAAGACTCGGGCACTTCTTCAACGGCTCCGCGGCTTCGTCTTTCTTGACTGGGCGTGACGCGAATGGGCCCCAACTGTCCCTGTCCAACGAGGAGATCGGGGCCGGGGGAGAGCCCAGGCGCGTCACGGGTTGGCGTGTGCCGCGTCCTTCATGCCGATGGCTTTCGCCCTTCTCAGGGCATCGATGGTGACCGCGGTCATGGGCCATTCGCCGGGATATCGTATGAACTCGACATGCCCGTCTGCATACGCCACACACCCGCCCATCTCGGGAGAAGAAAGGGGGAGGTAGCGCCCGAGGACGGAAAGCCCCCAGGTTCCAGGATAGGGCCGGGGGAGTTCTATCAGCAGAGGCACCTTGTACACTTCGCCCTCCTTGAGCCGCCAAGGCTTGTGGCGCAACCGATGCTCGCCAGCGGCGGCCACGAAGTCGAGATACTCCCTCGACCACTCCAGCACCTCGTCGTCCGAGGCCACAGGCCTCCCCAGATACACATAGCTGCTGCCGCGAAACGCGTCCCGCGCCGAAGCCTGCTCACGTGCCATCGCCCCGTCCTCTGCATGGGGCGGGCTGAACAACAGGCCGGTATCGAACACGTAGCGGGGATACAGCGTGTCCGCGTTCCCGCTCAACACGCCCGGCTCCGCGTCCAACTCCGGGAGTACTCCGTCGTGCTCGACGGCGTAAAAGCGGTAGCCCATGGCCAGCGTCTTCAGGTTCGTGTTCAGGCGGAACTCCGCAGCCCGCCAGGCCCACAGAAGGGCCGACACCACCAGCACGCAAAGCGCCGCGCTCGCACCCGCCAACACGATTGCACGTCGTGCGCCTGTGTTCATCGTGCTTACCCCGGCTTCGCCCCTGTCCGATGCCGTCAGTCTAGCACGGATGCCCCTGCCACGGAAGGAAAACGCCGCCCCCACAATCCGCACGTAACGCTCTCGACGTGGGAGACGAAGTCGCAATTCGCCCGCCGCGGCGGGCCCTTCCGCTGCTTTGCCGTTTCGCTCCATACATCGTGGGCTTCTTGATGGACGGCAGACGCAGGGAAAACGGTAAGATGCCGCTTCTGCGTTGGACGGAAGCGTAGACGCGGCATCCTGCCGCGTTCCCTACGTGCGGATTGTGGCACCCCGCAGTCGCCCCTTGGGCCCGCTGTCCCTGTTCTGAGGGAACCGAATCGGCCCGTGCGTCGTCCTGTATGATGGGAATGCATGAAAGACACGAACCACATACGGGACGAGATACTTGTCCTGAGAGCCCAGGCCGGGCCAGACGGCTTCGATGCGCTCGTGGCGCGTTGGCAGCCGGCCCTGTGGCGGCACGCTCACCGGATGACGCGCGATCCGCAGCAGGCCTGGGACATCGTCCAGGAGGTTTGGTGCGCCATCGTGCGCCGGTTGGATCGGCTCGAGGATCCGGCCGCGTTCCCGCGGTGGGCTTTCCAGATCGTCACGAACAAGTACCGCGACTGGCTCCGGAAGGAAGGCCGCCGCAGGCGGGCCATGGCCTCCTACGAGCGGCAGCCGGAACCGGCCGGCCCGCCGCCACCAGCATGCGCCGGCGTCGAGGGCGCCTTGGCCCGGCTGGGCCGGGAATCGCGCCAACTCGTGGCGCTTTGCTACGAGGAGGAATTCTCCGTGCGGGAGATCGCCGAGATCCTTGGAATCAAAGAAGGAACCGTGAAATCACGGCTTCATCGCGCGCGGCTCGAGCTGCGCGGCTACCTGGAGGAACCGAGCCATGAAGAATGAGGAACAGCTCCTTGCAGATCTGCACGGCGGCCCGCCCGGCGAGGCCCCCGACAACGCGCTGCACGCCCGTATCAAGCGCGAGCACGAGCGGAGCCAGAAGAAGATCCTGATCGCATGCTTCCTGTATCTGCTCATCGGCATCGCCTTCATGCTCTACGGCGGCGTGATGCTCAAATACGCCGGCGAGACGCGCACCATGTTCTATGGCGCCATCGTCGTGATCATCGGATTCGAGATCACGGTGCTCGTCAAACTCGGCTACGGCAACGCGTGGTCGCTCGTGCGCACCCTGCTCGCCGTCAAGGAACTGCAACTCGCCCTCTGCGAGCGGGACACGAGCGAACCGCCGCGGGCTTCTGAGGAGGACGCCAAATGAAAGCCCTTGCCGAACGCCTTCTGGACAGGATCTCCGTGAAAACCCTGCGCCGGCTCATGGGAGTTCTTCTCATCGCCGCGGCAATCGGCGCCGTCGCCGCCCTCGACTTCGACGTCTTCCGCGGCCCGGTGCCCCGTTTCGGCGGGCATGAGGTGGCCGAATGGCATCTTCTTCCCGGCGGCCGCGTCCGCGTGCACTCCCGGATCACCCTGACGAGCAGCCCAACCAACGCAACCTTCATGCGCATCGAACTGCCCTACGAATCCGCCCAAGTCGAGTCCGCCTTTCTGAACGGGCAGCCCGTGTCCTGCGTCGAGTTCCCCCCGGGAGTCGAGATGGAGCCCGGCACCTACATCGCCCTGAACACCTCCGGGCCCGGCCTGCGCCACGACTTGGTGACGGTAACCTGGACGTTCCCCTTCGCCGACCTGCCCCGAAACGAGGAAAAGGACTACTACCGGATCCGGCTGCGCGGCCTGATCCCCGTCAAATCGTACGCCCTCGTCGCCGTGCTCGAAGACGGCTGCGGCCTCGAATCGCGCGTCCCCGGGCTACGCGTCCAGCAGCCCTTCGGCGGCACCTTCAAGACGTATCAGCACTCCATCGGCACCTGCGGCCTCCTCATCCGGCCCACCCAGCAGGGCTGACGAGCACGGGGCGGGCCAACATCCTGGCCCGGCATCCGGCCGCAAGTCGTGATGCGGCTTGGGGTTCCGCCAAGCCCGGGAAACCCCAATATCTTGCGGTCATCCGCCCAAATACACGGTCAAAAACCCTTTCCCTGGTGGTGGACCTTCTGGTATACTGAACCGGCTACAAGATATTGAGATCGCGTGCCGCCGGGAGGAGCCCCTCCCAGCGGAAGGAGTTGGTGTGTGAACGGGTTGAAGCGGAAGGTGCATTTCGTCGGCGTGGGCGGCATCAGCATGAGCGGCCTGGCCGAGATTCTGCTCAACCTGGGTTACGAAGTCTCCGGTTCCGACTTGGTGGCGTCCGATATCACGGCCCGGCTCGAAGAGTTCGGCATGACGTTTGCCCAGGGCCATGCCGCGGAGAACGTCGGCGATGCGGACATCGTCGTGCACACCGAGGCCGTCAGGCGCGACAACGTCGAAGTCGCGGCCGCGAAGCAACGCGGCATTCCCGTGCTTCATCGCAGCGAGTTGCTGGCCGACCTCATGCGGCTGAAGCCGAGCGCCGTGGCCGTCGGCGGCACCCACGGCAAGACCACCACCACCTCCATGATCAGCGCCATCCTGGATCGGGCCAACATCGGCGCCACCAGCATCGTGGGCGGCATCCTCCACCGGAGCGGCACCAACGCCCGGTGGGGCACCGGC
>JAFGTL010000577.1 GCA_016934125.1 Candidatus Hydrogenedentota bacterium | reverse complement strand
TCGGCGACCTTCATAACTTGCCCGCCTACGACGCCTTCCGTCAGGCCGTCGACCACCTCGAAAGCGTCCTCGCCGTCGCGCCGAAGCTCGTGGCCTGCGACATGCACCCCGACTACCTGTCCACCCGCTATGCCCGCGAGCGCGGCCTGCCCTGCATCGAAGTGCAACACCACCACGCCCACATCGCCTCCGTCCTCGCCGAGGCCGGCCGCCGCGACCGCGTCATCGGCGTCGCCTTCGACGGCATGGGCTGGGGCGACGACGGCGGCTTGTGGGGCGGCGAGTTCCTCGCCTGCGATCTGCGCGCCTCCACCCGCATGGCCCACATCGAGCCCGTGCCCCAGCCCGGCGGCGACGCCGCCGCCAAACGGCCCCCGCGCATGGCGTACGCCTATCTCCGCGCCGCTTTCGGCGCCGACGCCGACGCCATCGCCCAGGAACGCCTGCCCGCCTTCGCCGCAACGGAACTCACCGTCGTCGCCCAACTCCTCCACCGCGGCGTCAACTGCCCGCCCACCTCCGGTATGGGGCGCCTGTTCGACGCGGCCAGCGCCTTGCTCGGCATCTGCGACTGCAACACCTATCACGCCCAAGCCCCCATGGAACTCGAGGCCTGTGCCGCCGACGCCCTTGACGAAGCCGGACACTATCCCGCCCGGCTGCGCGATTCCGGGCCGGGGCCGATTGTGGCCGTGGCAAGCGATATCGTCCGCCATCTCGTCGAAGATTCCGGCTCCGGCACCCCCGCAGCGACATGCGCCGCCCGGTTCCACAACTCCGTGGCGCACCTGACATTGGACATCTGCCGGCGGATCAGGGACAATACCCGCTTGCAGGCCGTCGCGCTGTCGGGGGGCGTCTTCGCCAACGCGTTCCTCGTCGAGCGGCTTGTGCCGCTCCTTGAACAGGACGGGTTCGAAGTCTTGCTCAACACGGCCGTGCCGCCCGGCGACGGCGGCATCAGCCTCGGGCAGGCCGCTATCGCAGCGGCCCGCGCCCAATGACAACGGCCCGCCCGGCTGGAGAATCATCATGTGCCTGGCAATTCCCGCACAGATCACTGAACTCGACGGCGCTCGCGCCAAGGTCGAGTTGTCCGGCAACGTACTCGACGCCGATCTCAGCCTGATCGAGGACGCCCGTGAAGGCGACTGGGTGCTGCTCCATGCCGGGTTCGCCATCGAGAAACTCGAACCCGAAGACGCCGAAGAGACGCTCAAGCTCTTCGCCGAGATGGGGGAGGCCACCGGTGACGTGCCCTCCGTTTGAGGAATCCGTGGCCGCCCGCACCCGCCACATGCGCGAGCGCCTCGCCCGCGCCGCCGGGGCCGTCGGCCGGCACGTCCGCGTCATGGAGGTATGCGGCACCCACACCCACGCCATCGGCCGCGGCGGGCTCCGCGCCATGTTGCCCGGCAACGTCGAATTGGTGTCCGGGCCCGGCTGCCCCGTGTGTGTCACCTCCCAGCGCGACATCGAACGCATGCTCGTCCTTGCGCGTCATCCCGGCCTCACCGTCTGCACCTTCGGCGACATGATCCGCGTCCCCGGCATCACCTCCTCCCTCGAACGCGAGCGATCCGCCGGCGCCGACATCCGCGTCGTGTACTCGCCCGTCGAGGCCCTGGCCTTGGCCGAGCGCGAGCCCGAGCGCGAAGTGGCCTTTCTCGCCGTAGGATTCGAGACCACCTCGCCGGGCGTCGCGTCCGTGCTCCTCCAGGCCCACGGGCGGGCCGTCGCCAACCTGTCCGTGTACGCGTCGCACAAGCTCATTGTGCCCGCCATGCACGCCGTGCTCGACGGCGGCTCCCGGATCGACGGATTCGTCACCCCCGGGCACGTCTCCGTCGTCATCGGCCCGGAGGCCTACGAGGCCCTGTCCACGCAGTATTCCATCCCGTGCGTGGCCACCGGCTTCGAGCCCATCGACGTGCTCGAGGGCATCGGCATGCTCCTCGAATGCATGGCCGAAGGCCGAACCGGCTCGTTCGTCCAGTACACCCGCGCCGTCAAGCCCGGTGGCAACCGCCGCGCCTGGGACACCCTCCTGCGCGCCTTCGAGGTGGCCGACGCCGAATGGCGCGGGCTCGGCGCGATCCCGTCGAGCGGCCTGCGCCTGAAACCCGAACTCCGCCACTTCGACGCCGTGGCCCGCTATGCCGTCCCCGACATCGAGCCCGTGGATCTGCCCGGCTGCCGCTGCGGCGACGTGCTCAAGGGCCTGATCCACCCGCCCGAATGCCCCCTCTTTAGAACCGCGTGCACGCCACGCAATCCCATCGGCCCCTGTATGGTGTCTTCGGAAGGATCCTGCGCTGCGAGGTATCGATATGGATGACGAACGGATCGTGTTGGCCCACGGGGGCGGGGGCGTGCTCACCCGCGAACTCATCGAGCAACTCATCGTCCCCGCCTTCGGCGGCCCCGCGCGCGGCCTGCCCGACGCCGCACCCGTGCCCGGCGCGCCCGATTACGCCCTCACCACCGACGCGTTCGTCGTCAAACCCCTCTTCTTCCGCGGCGGCGACATCGGCAGCCTCAGCGTACACGGTACCGTCAACGACCTCGCCGTGTCCGGTGCCGAACCGCTGGCCCTCGCCCTGTCCCTCATCATCGAAGAGGGCCTCGATATCGCCGTGCTCCGCCGCGTCATCGAGTCCGCCGCCGCGGCCGCCCGGGCCTGCGGCGTCGCCATCGCCACCGGCGACACCAAAGTCGTCGCAAAGGGCGAGGCCGACGCCCTCTTCATCACGACCACCGGCATCGGCCGCCGCCGGCTCGAAACGGATCCGGGCCGGCTGTGCGAAGGCGACTGCATCCTTCTGAGCGGGCCCATCGCGGATCACGGGATCGCCGTGATGAGTGAGCGCGAGGGAATTCACTTCGAGACGAGCGTTCGCTCGGATTCCGCGCCCGTGTGGCCCTTTGTCCGCGCCCTCCTCGATGCCGGACTCGAACCCCACGCCATGCGCGACCCTACCCGGGGTGGCCTCGCCGCCTGCTGCGTCGAACTGGCCGACGACGCCTCCCTCACCGTCGAACTCGACGAAGCCGCCGTGCCAGTCCGGCCC
>JAFGTL010000576.1 GCA_016934125.1 Candidatus Hydrogenedentota bacterium | reverse complement strand
CCTCGAGTACATCGCCTCGCGCGACATCATCGAGCCCGGCCCCGCGGGGTTTTCCCTCGCCGCCCTCATCGCCCCGTGCGATCGGGGCACACTCCTCGATACGCGCGGTAACGGCGGCGGCATCGTGTGGGCGCTCACCAGCGCGGACACGGGCGGTGGCCTCACCCCCTTCATCCATCTCAACACGCCCGAGGCCAACATCACGCCCGGCCTCGTGGTGCCCTTCGACGAGTGGGCCTATTGCGCCGTCACGGTGGACAACGAGGCCGGCACCGTGTTGTTTGTCGTGAACGATCAGCACGAAACAGTGCCCTATACGGCCCCCGCCCGACGCTCCTTCCGCGGCGACACCGGCCATATCGGCTACAAGCGCATCGAGCAGAGCCGGCTCACCGGATACGAGGGGGCACTCCGCGCCATGGCCCTCTTTGCCGGCACGCGCCTGACTGCCGCCGATCACGCGGCACTCGCCACGGCCCTGCGCGCATCCGCCGGCGATCCGCCCGCCGTCCGCGACACGGCCCCGGCCCTCTGGCTCACCGCGCGCCGGCCCATCGAAGAGCAGCCGTTCGTTGTCCGGCACGAGCCCGCGGCCGCCCGCCGCACGACAGCGGACGACGGCACCGAATGCCTCGAAATCACCGGCGACGCGTCGGCGGGCGTCGATGTCGATCCCAACGATCGCGAAGCCGGCGACGTCGTCCATCTCGCGTTTCGCGCACGCGTGGACGCCACGGCGGACGCGGTTCTGTGCACCGTGGGCGACGCCAACTCCCCGGCGCGCGTTGCCGTGCGTGACGGAATCGCGCGACTCGAATCCGCGGAAACCGCCCTTGAGCTCGGCCCCGTCGCCGATTGGTTCGACGTAGCGATCCGCTCCGGTGCCGGCCTCACGGCCGCGCGCGTCAACGACGGCACCGAATGCGAGCTTCCCCACGCTCCCCAAGCCACCTGGATCTACCTGGGCGATGGGTTTCCCCACGAAACGGCGAGCCCCTCCGCCCGGATCCTCATCGATCTCGCCTCCGTCCGCAGCCGCGTCGAGCACTGAATCCTCCGCGCAATCCAGCGGCGTTCAGTTCCCCGCCGCCCGCATGAACTCGTAGATGGCTGCGTCGGCTGGGGGGAGGGCCACATCCAGCGGGGCGTCGGCCTGAAATGCGCCGAGTTCCCGCTTCCCATCCGCGTCGATGCGGAACACCGTGCAGCCCGCCGGGATCGGATAGGCCTCCTCGGGTAGGGCGAGCGTGAACCGCTGAGGATCATCGCTCACGTTCGCCACAACCACGCACACGTCGCCGTCGGACGCTTGCCACGCACTCGCCAGCACGGCCGGGCATGGCTTACGGTGTTGGCTGAGGGCGCCTTTCTGGCCCGCGTAGATGGACAACCGCGAGATGTCGATTTCTTCATCAGCAACGGGCACGGCCGGTGGGCGCAGCATGGTGCCCAGATGAAGATATTCGAGGGCCTCGAGGCGCAGCTTGGCCAACCGGATCAGATAGGCGAGCTCGGCAGGGCGTTCGTCGAAATGGGAAGGCCGGAAGTTGGCGATCGTCGGCTGCTGGCCCCAGACAAAGGCCCGGGCGTGTTCCAGACGGAACTGCTGGGCAAACGCCGTGTCGAGCAGCTTCAACGGCTCCTCGGGCGCAAACTCGGCGGGCCACAACTCGTCGTAGGGCGGCATAGTGAGCGAGGAGTAGTTGCCGAAGAACATGGCGTAGCCGTGATACACCGCGTGGAAGAAGGGGATAGGCCGCCACGCGCTGGGCGCGGCGTAGCGTTCCATGCTCACCTGGAGGCTCAACATGAGATCGAGGTAGGGGAGCCACGCCTCGCCGCACCCCTCGCCGGCCAGGACGACGTTGAACGACCCGGGGTGCCCCCCGGCACCGTCCCCCGCCCGGCACCGCTCGCGGATATCGGCCTGGAGCATGCGAAACCCGTTCACCCAATACGTGCCGCCGCCGATCGGGTGGCCGTGGGTAGGATCGTAGCAGGCCAGACTCAGGCAGGCCTGATCCATGTAGATGGCGTCGACGCCCAGATCCAGCACGGCTTCCTCAGCGAGCCCCGCGTACGTGTTGCGCCAGAAGGGCGTGCCGAGACACATGGACGCGCACGGCGCCCGCTTGAACGTGTTGTAGTATTCGGGATGCACCTTGCCGTCCGGGCCCTTCACCGCATACCGCTCGGCGCCTTGTGCCGTCCAACTCTCCGTCGTCATTCCCCACAACCGCTGATTCATGTACACCATGGCATGCACACCCGCGTCGTGCGCCTTCCGCACGGCCGCGCGAAACGACTCGGCGCCCTCGCGCGGTGGCAGGTATTCGGGGAATCCGATGTCGTAGGGGCAGCCGTGCCACCAGTGCCAGAACACGCTGACGGGCAGGCCCGCCCGCTCCTGCAGGGCCACGGCGGGCTCGAGCACCTGCTCTGAGCGGCCCCGGTTCCACACCCACAACCCCGTGGCGTCGGCCCAGTCCGCGCCGGCCCCGGTGCGCAACCGGCTCTGTGCGGCCCACGGCTGCTCGAGCGCCCAGCGCCGGTAGCGTTCCGCCGCGGTGAACCAGTCGCCCTCGAACGCGCCGAGCGTCACGTTGTACGGCGTCTCGTAGCGGGGCTCGCCCTTCGAGCCGCCTTCGGGCAGGTGGATGACTTCGAGGCCGAGGCGCCCCCGAACGCCGCCGAACACGCAGAATCGCTTGACGTACGCGTCCGCGTCGTCGGTGCCGGCGAAGAGGCCCGGGCCGTCCTGTTGGTAGAGCGTCATGCACTGAAGCGACAGATGGCCCGGATACTGCCACTCCCGCCGGCCCGGCT
>JAFGTL010000575.1 GCA_016934125.1 Candidatus Hydrogenedentota bacterium | reverse complement strand
GTGACGGGCCAGATCTATGTGGACAATGAGGCGCCGCCGGAAGTTCGGGCCAGCGCGCAGGGCCTGATCGCGCTGGTCACGTACGGTGCCGGAATGGTGATCGGCAACTTCATCGCGGGTTTGATCTACGACTGGGCAACGATCGAGGGCGGCCACAATTGGAAGGCCATCTGGATCGCGCCTGCGGTGATGGCCATCGTCGTGACGGTCCTGTTCGCCTTGTTGTTCCGGGAGAAGGCGAAGGCCAACAAGGCGGCCGCGGAAACGGCGTAGCAGCACATTCGGGTTTCGAGAGGATCTCGATGGGGCGCGTTCAACTCATGGACGCGCCCTTTCTCTGTCGCGGGAGGAACGCGGGCCCCGGCCGGCTCAGCCGGCGTTCGTGCCGTACACCTGGCCGATGGCCTCATGGATGGCCGTGTGCGTCGCCACGCGCGGCTCGGCCGGACAGCCGGATGCCTCCTCGATGGCGTTGACGGCGTTCAGGTCGAGGGGGTCGGCCATGGCGACGACGAGCCGGCCCGCATCGAGCCGGATGGGGACACAGTCGCACTGCACGGCGAGACTGGCCGTAAGCAGTTTGACTGCTTCGGGTTGAAAGGCTTCCTCGTCAAGCCGGAGGGGTTGCAGGTCGAGTTGCTTCTCGAGGACGCGCACGATATCCGCCTCACGGACGTGTCCGCGGTCGAGGAGGATCCTGCCGAGGGCCATGTCGGTGCGTTCCTGGGCGGCAAGGGCTTCCTCGAGTTGCTGCGTCGAGATGGCGCCCGCTTCCAGGAGAAGGTCGCCAAGGCGTTGGGGCAGTTCGCGCCTGCCGCGGGGCGCCAGCCGCACGGTTTCCGCGTCGGGATCGAAGACGGGCCGGGAGTCCGCGGCCCGGATGGTGGTTCCGTCGACGCCTTGGGCCGCGGCCGACCACTCTCGCCAGAAGGCCCGGCAGGACGGGTGCCGCCGGTCGCGATCCTTTGATAAGGCTTTCAGCAGCAAGTGGTTAAATGCCTCTGGGAGGCCCGGGACGGGCACGGCCTCGTCGAGTTGAATGCGGGCGGCCACCGAACCCTCGTGAAAAGGCGGGGCGCCGTTGAGGAGTGTGTACACAGAGGATGCGAGGCCGTAGATGTCGCTCCGCGGATCGAGGGGCTCGCCGGCCAGTTGCTCGGGGCTCATGAACAGGAGCGTGCCGCTCGTGGACAGCCCCGTGAGGCGGCGGCGCGCCTCGCGGGCGGTTCGCGCGATGCCGAAATCGGCCAGCCGGACGCCCTTGCCCGGCACAGCGAGCACGTTGGCCGGCTTGACGTCCCGGTGCAGGATGCCCTGTCCGTGGGCGAAGCTGAGCGCCCGGCACAGTTGCTCGATCCAGGGCGTCACGTCGGCAACCGCGAAGGGCTTGCCTCGTTCCACCAGCGATTCGGCGAGGTTCCGCCCTGGAACGTATTCCATGGTGATGAAGCGCGCCTCGTCGACCGCCCAGAACGTGTACACCGCCACGATGGCCGGATGCCGCAGCCTGCGGGTCAACAGCACCTCCCGTTTCAGATCGGCCAGGGCGCGCCGGTCGGTGGCCAGTTCCTGGCGCAACACCTTGCACGCCACGTGTTCGTCGTCGAGGTGGGTGTCCAGGGCCAGCCACACCATGCCGACGGCGCCTTGTCCAATGAGGCGGACGAGTTTGAAGCGGTCGCCCAGCAGGGCGCCTTGGCGAAGTGTCTGGGCCATGAACGGGGCATCCTCATGGGCTGAGCGGGGCGGACGGTAGTTCCTTGACAGAAACGGGCCAAGCAGAACAAAAGTGCGAACCTTGTTCGGCTCCGTCCCCTCCCTACAGCGCAAGCGGAAGTCTAGCATTCCCCGGATCTTGGTTCAACATGGCCGGCGGCCTTCGAGGCTTCGGAGCCATGTCCACGGGCCGAATGAATGCTGGCAGTGCCGGCCTCGTCCATTGTAGTGAACGCACGGCAATCGAAGACAGGGAGACAGAGCCATGAAACCCGAACGGAACGCAGCGATGGCCGTCCTGGCGATTGTGGTCGTGGTGGCCGGCACGGCCGGCGCGTACGCGGAGAACATGCTGCACGCGCGCATCAGCTACGATGTCGGCGGCGGCCTTGTCCGCGGGCGCGAAGACGACGAGTGGAGTTTCGCGTCGTTGAACACGTTGATCTTGCCCGGGGACACGCTCTGGGCGGATGACGAGGCGACCCTCGAGGTGGAGATGGCGGGCGGATCGTTTCTGCGTCTGGCCGACGGCAGCAAGGTCGAGGTGGTTCAACTGCCGCCCGACATCCTGTTGAACGGTTGGACGGGATCGTTCTACCTGCAGCGAGCCCGCCGCAGCACGGGGTCGTTCGTGTTCCGCACGCCGGCGTGCACCATCGAGGTGGAACGAGACACGATGGCGCGTGTGGACATCGTGGGCGAGGGCGCCACCACCGTCTCGGTTCACTGGGGACAGGCCAAAGTGCGGACGGAGGTCGGCTCTGCGGTGACGGTGAAGGAAGGCCGCAGGACGTTCATCGATCCGGGGTTCCTCCCGTCGACTCCCTTGCCCTTCGATCGCACCGTCGAGGACAGTTTCGACATCTGGAACCGTGAACGGGGCAAGCTGCTGGCATTGGGAACCGACGCGATTCCCTCGAGCGTCTCGGTGGTCGAGGAGCCCGTCGGCTACACGGATCTGTCCGGCTACGGCGAGTGGGTGCGCGTCGAACGCGAGTATTACTGGCGGCCGACGGTGGTGGTCGACTATGTCCCGTATCGCTACGGCCACTGGAGCTACATGCCCGCCTACGGATACGTTTGGGTG
>JAFGTL010000574.1 GCA_016934125.1 Candidatus Hydrogenedentota bacterium | reverse complement strand
CGGAGCCAGCGCGCACGGAGCCAGCGCGCACGGAGCCAGCGCAGAAGAACGCGCAGCGTTCTTCCAACGCGCCCGAAGGGCGCGCCCCGACGCATGAGCTCTGCCTTTGCGGCTGGATTCAGTGGGATTGCGCCGGATGCGGAGCGGCTTCCCGCCGCCGGGCGGCCGGCCGTGTGTTATACTGAACGTAGGGAGGGAGGGGTCTCTCCTCGGGCCATTCGGGTATGAGGTGCGTCGGAATCCGATGGCGGAACGGGCTGCGGAAAACCGTGCGAACGAGCGGCGAGCGACCCCGCGGGTGACAACCGCCCGGGACGTTTTGTTCTCGGGCGAGGGATCGCTCTTGCGGGAAGGCACCGTCGTGGACATCAGCGGCGGCGGGTTCCAGGTGCGTACCCCGCGGCCTGAGCCGGTGGGCACGAAGGTCGACGCGGAGATCCATCCCCGGCCCGGCGACGGCAAGAGCGAGATGATCTTCCTCGAAGGCCGGGTGGTGCGCGTGGCCGAACTCGGACCGGGCGAATACGCCATGGGCGTGCGGGCAGCGCTGCCGACCGCCGGACACCCCGCGCGGCCTGCGCCGCCCCAACCCCTTCACCCCCGCGACGCATCACCGCCGTTTCCCCACCGCCCCGTCGAGCCGGTCGATGCGGCGCCGTCAACGCCGCCGCGTGCCGGGCGCCGGAGCCGGAACGGGCGCCGGGCGGCCTTCGGGATCCTCGTGTTTCTGTGCATGCTGGCGCTGTTGCTGCTTCTGGGCCGCGACGCCCCGGGGCGGCCCCGAGGCGGTGTGACGGCATATCCGGCCGAGGGGCGCGACTCGGCGGCCACGGATCCCGCCCCGGAGGAACTGCTTCTGCCGGAGGACACGGCCCGGCTCGCGCAACGGGCGCGGGACGATAAACTCGGGCACATGGCCGCCGGAATGGCGTCACCGCCGGCGATAGATGGGCCTCAACCCGGGTTTGCGTCCGTGGTGCCGCAGGATGGCGACGGCCTCGGGCCCGGGTGGCAGCCCGGGGACGGGACAGGGCGCGGTGGCCCGGCGTATGCCTCACTGGCCCTGCCCGCAGGAGGGGAACCGGCGGGTATGGGCGGCCCGGGGCCGGGGTTCTATCCCGGGAACGGGGCACCGGCAGGCCCGGCCGGACGCGGGACGCGCGCGGGGCGCACACCGGCCTCGAAACGGACGCCGGCCGAGGCATACCGGCACGACGTGTACGTGTCCGTGGACAAGAGCGAGTTCGCGTTGACGGTATACGTGCACGGGCGGATGGTGCGGCGGTTTCCGGTGGGGTTGGGCGTGGACGACAGCACGCCGACGGGCCGGTACTACGTGGCGAACAAGCTTTCGGATCCGGACTGGTTCAACGGGGGCGACGTGGTGCCCGCGGGAGATCCGCGCAATCCGTTGGGCAAACGGTGGATGGGGCTCGGGAACACGGCCGGGCCGACGAGTTACGGGATTCATCCGACAACGGATCCCGCGTCGGTGGGCTGTGAATCCAGCCAGGGGTGCATCCGGCTCCGGCCGGAGGACGCGGAGACGCTCTTCCGCCTGTGCCCGATCGGGACGCCCGTTCAGATCTGCCTCTAGCGGGCCATATCCCGGAAAGGCCGTCGCACCGCAGCCGGCGCTACGGACACGCCCCGGGCGAGTCGGGCGGGTTGTCGAATCGGGGGGATCCGTGTAACATACTCGCATGGCTCGATATATCCAGCAGGCCTGGGAGGCCTTGGCCCGGGGGCGGCGGTTCGTCACCCACGACGTGTGGCGCGTAGGCCGGCCCGGCGAGGAGATCCCCCACGGCTTCATCATCAAGCAGGTGCGGGTGGTCATCCTGCTCGTCCAGAGCCTGGTGCAGGATGCCTTGCTGCAACGGGCCGCAGCCCTGACGTTTGCGACGATGCTGGCGGCGATTCCGTTCCTGGCGATCATCTTCTTCGTGATTCAGACGCTCGATCTGCGCGAGGAAGTGCCGAAACTCATCACGAGCGTGATGGGGGATCGCGCCGGTGAGAACGGAGGGGAGGGCGCGGAGGCGGGCGTGGCCGAGACGGGTGTGCCGGGGCCGGCCGACGACGTCGAGTTGCGCCAGGAGATTGCCCAGTGGCTGTTCCAGGGAGTGGCCCAACCAGACGGTGATCCGGACCGGAAGAACCCGATCCAATGGCTGCTGGACTCCGCGGAGAAGGGCGCCGATCCCAAGGCGATCGGGATCGTCGGCGTCATTTTCGTGTTGACGACGGTGTTCGGGCTGATGCGGAACATCGAGTCGTCGTTCAACGCGATCTGGGGGGTGCGGCCGACCCGCTCGTGGTACCGCATGTTCAGCGACTACATGATGGTGATCCTTCTGCTGCCGTTCCTGGTGGTGGGGGTGCTGAGCGTGACGGCCGTGCTCGAGAGCACGGCGATCACGGAGCGGCTGGGGCCCTTCGCGCCGGCGCTGCGGGGCACGCAATACGCCGTGATCTGGCTGACGTTCACGGCGATGTATTTCCTCGTGCCGAACACGCGGGTGCGGGCCCGGTATGCCTTGTTCGCGGGCATCGTGGCCGGCTCGCTGTGGTGCCTGTTGTCGGCGGCCTACGTCAAATTCCAGATCGGCCTGAGCCGCTACGACCTCATCTACTCGGGGTTTGCCCTGTTTCCACTGCTGTTGATGTGGATCTATTCGAGTTGGACAATCATGTTGTTCGGGGCCGAACTGACGTTTGCGTGCCAGAACGAGAAAACCTTCGCCATGGAGCGCCTCGCGGCGGGGGCGAGCCACGCCTACCGGGAGGCCCTCGGCATCCGCGCGATGATCGAGATCGGGCGCCGGTTCGATCTCGGCCTGCCGGGCCTGGCCGCCGCGGAGAGCGCCGAAGCCTGGGGCGTGCCCACGCGGCTGCTCAACGACACGCTCGATGTGCTCGATCAGGCCGGGCTGGTGCGGCGGAGCGGCACCGAGCCGGTCACGTATCATCCGGCGCGATCCGTCGAACGGATCACCGTGCGCGACGTCGTGCTCGCGATCCGGGAAGCGGGCCGGGATCCATCGGCCCTGTGCGACGAGCCGGGGCTCGAGCCGGTGCTCGACGAAGTGAACGGGAAACACAGCGCGCTCATGAACGCGAGCCTGAGCGAAATCACGCGGAAGGTGTATGCGGCACCTGAGGCCCCCGCCGGCCCGCCGGATGACGCGGAACGCCTGGG
>JAFGTL010000573.1 GCA_016934125.1 Candidatus Hydrogenedentota bacterium | reverse complement strand
CGTCCATCTCCTCGCGGATGATGTTCTCGATCTTGCGGACGACGCGCCGGCCCGGCGGCAACAGCGAGTAGATCCCGTTGGCGACTTGCCGCGCATAGCCGCCGCGCAACAGAAACGCGTGGCTCTCGAGCGTCGCCTCGGCAGGCCACTCCTTATACCGGTTCCCGATCAACTCGCTCATCCGCATGGTCAATTCGACTCCTTGTTCTCTCCGGGACGACGGGATTCCCCCTCACACACCGATCGCGGCTACAGGCAGGGAGAATACCGCGCAGGCGGCACCGAAGGCAAACCGCGGCGCCATCCGGCACGCGCCAAGGGCAGCGTCGGGACACGTGTCCAGACATGGCGGTGGGCGGCCGCGCATCGGGGCACGGCCGCCCACGTTGAACAGGGGAGGGGGGGGTCAGAAGTCCTTCAGGTCTTCGTCGTCAAGCGGAATCACGGCCTCCGGATTCACGACGTCATCGCCGCTTTCCTCCTCGCGCTTCGCACGCTGGGGGAGTGCCCGGGGAGGCTGGGGCCTGCGTCGTTCATGCTGTTGGACAACACGCCGGGGTGCGCCGGCACGGGCCACCTGGGCGCCTCGCGACGACCCAGCGCCCGCAGCCGAACTCCCGCCCACGATGGTTCTCAGCACCCCGACCATGTCGTTGAGCTCGTTGGCCTGGGCGGACAGCTCTTCGCTGGCCGACGCGGCTTCCTCGGAACTCGCCGCGTTGGACTGGGTAACCTTGTCCATCTGGGCGACGGCGGTGTTGATCTGCTCGATGCCCTGGGCCTGCTCATTGCTCGCCGCCGACACTTCGGCGATGAGGCTGCTCACTTTCTCGATGCTTTCACCCATCTGCTCGAGAATGCTGCCGACCTCCTCAGACACCGCCACGCCGTTGTCGGAATTCTCCTGCGATTCGACAATGAGCGCCGCGGTGGTCCGGGCGGCCTCGGCACTACGCTGTGCGAGGTTACGCACTTCCTCGGCCACGACGGCGAATCCCTTGCCGGCCTCGCCGGCCCGGGCGGCCTCGACGGCGGCATTCAGGGCGAGCAGATTCGTCTGGAAGGCGATCTCGTCGATCGTCTTGATGATCTTGGCCGTTTCGTCGGACGACTGCTTGATCTTGTTGATGGCATCCGACATGCGCGCCATGGCCTCACGCCCGCGCTGGCCGGCTTCGGTAGTCTCCCTCGCCATCCCGCTGGCCTGCTTGGCGTTCTCGGCGTTCTGCCGCGTCATCGAGGCCATCTCTTCGAGCGAGGCCGAGGTTTCCTCGAGCGATGAGGCCTGTTCGCTGGCACCCTCCGCCATCACCTGGCTGGACTGCGACACCTGATCGGACGCGGCCGTTACCTGATCCGAGCCTTGGGCCAGTCCCTGGATCACGTTGTTGATCGGCTTCGTGATGGCCCGGGAGATGACCAACGCCAGGATGACGCCAAACGCCACCGCGGCGAGCGTCAGCCCCATGGCGATCAGGTTGGTGCGCGCGGTGATCGCGTTCATCTCGTCGCGCAGTTGCTCTTGAAGCTGGGCGATCGTGCCCGCGACGTCGCCGGCGGCCGCGGCGAGTTCCTTGGCCGTGGCGCGTTCATCGAGCACGCCCTGGTAGTAGCTGGCGCCGGCGGTCTCATATTCGGCGAGGTAGCCCTGAACCGCCTTGAGCGGGGCAGCCAGTTCCGCCTTCCCGGCCACCAGCTTGCCCCAGTCAGCCAAGCCCTGCTTGAGCGCCTCGAGTTGAGCCTTATACGCCTCGTGCTGGGCATCGGCGTTCGTCTTCGCCATGTACACCGCGTTGACACGGAGCAACAGGAACGGCTCGATCACCTGCTGATCGAGCCCCGATGCCACCCGCGTCCAGTCGTCCAGTTGGGCGAAGTCTGCCGCCGCCTGGGCGGCCTTGATGGCCGGGTTGATCACCTCGTCGGTTGCCTTGCCGATGTTCTCCGTGATACTCCAGCCGCTCTTCGACCACGCAGCGAACGCTGTGTCTTTGGTTTCCCAGGCCGCGATCTGGCGGTCGAACGCGTCCAGATACTTGCGCGTCCCCTCGACGGCCTTATTGGCGAGCGCCCTGCACTCCTCGCTGGCCCCCTCGTCTTTCGCCAGGGCAACGAGCTTCGTCTCGAGGTCGGCTCCTGTCTCCTTGCACTTCTGAGCGGCGTCCTTGTTTTCGCCTTCGGCAATGGTCTTGCCGGAAATGGCGAAGTCCCGCCGATACCAGCCGCACTTGCTGATCAGATCGAGGCATTCATTGCCCCGCTCGGACAGGACCACCTTGGCGGCCACGCCCTGCGTGCCCCACCACCCCGCGACACCAACGACCGCGGCGATGAAGACGACAACGCCAAAGCCCAGGGCGATTTTCGTTCCCAGTTTCATGTTCTTGAACATTTCGATCCTCCCCTCGTTTCTCAGAATTCCGAGCGACGGAGCGCCGCGCCACCCAACCGTTGCGGGCCGTCAGGCGCCCACGGACGATGCGCACGCACTCTCAGAACGACTGGTTCGACTCGAGTCGCCAAGCATGGAGACCGCTCATTCTGCCACCATTCCATCACCGCGTTGTCCCTCAGTCTGCGAATCCACCGCAAAAAGCGGACGCAAGCGTCATGCCTACAGGCCTTCATACTCATAAGTCCCTGCCCGCCAGTGCGATGGCGCAAACCGCCGAGATCGCATCCAAGGCAACGCAGGCGTAACCATAGTTACGCTCCCGAGAGGCCCGATCTCCACAACGTGCTGGTAGACAGTGCGTTGCGCCCTGCGTAACCGTCGTGAACCATCGGCCGAGGTTACACCCCTTTGAGGAGGGCTCAAGGCCGCCCTGCCCAGTGGGGTGTAGCACAACCATGGTACTCGTTGACTCACTCACATTGGCCACCAATTCGGGTCAGCTCTCTTTGGCGACCAGGCTCACGGAAGCCACTTCGCCACTGTTGAGCACCTTGTCCACATCCAGCAGCATGACGACCCGGTCGCCCAACTTCCCCATGCCAAGAATGAAATCGGTGTCCACGTTGCCGCCCAGCGACGGTGCTGGCTCGATCTGGTCGGCCGAGATATCAAGCACCTCCGAGACCTCGTCGACGATGATGCCCATGGTTACATCATGGCCGGTCGTGGCAATCTGGAGGACGATAATGCAGGTGCGCTCCGTATCCTCCTGCGATTCCATGTTGAACTTGACTCGAAGGTCCACAACAGGAATCACCTTGCCTCGCAGGTTGATGACCCCGCGCACGAAATCGGGTGTCCGGGGCACGCTGGTGACATTCATCAACCCGATGATCTCTTGAACCTTCAGAATTGCGAGTCCGTAGGCCTCGTTTCCGAGCACGAATGTCAGGTACTTACCCGGATCGGCCTTGAGCCGCCCACTCTCAACCACATCTGCTGGAGCGTTGTCTGCCATCTCAGTTCCCCTCCTGTTTGAGCGCAAGGTACGCCGCTACCCGGTTCCCTTTGGCGTTGAATTCGAGCCGTTCCGACAACGCATTGACAAGCGCGAGCCCGCGCTTACCGCTCCGTTGAGGATTCAGCGGAATCGTCAGATCGAGTGCGCCATAGTCGAATCCCCGTCCCTCGTCTTCCACCTCGACCAGGATCTCAGCTTCACCTTCCACCCGTAACGAGAAACACACGGAACAGGACATTTCGTTCCCGTTTCCGTGAACAACCGCGTTTTCCAGCAGTTCGCGAGCGACCACCTCGAAGTTGGGCGACAGCGGCAACCCGGCACGCTTGAGGAACCCCCGCGCCACCACGAGGGCACGGTTGACAGCCTGCCGGCTCGATCTCACCTGCAGACGGATGTACGAGTCTGCCTCTTCCAGACATTCCACAAGCTTCATCCCGCTGTCCTCTGCTCCAGGCACATGCATGAGCAAGGCCCATGCCTGGGGCTTGCCGATTTCTCAACCCATTGCAGGACAGTCCGTTACATTGAACAAAGCGGGCGCGCCGCGACGGTCCGGGGGTGTAACTGAAGTTACGCATGAGTACCGGCTACATCGTGCAACCAATTGGGCCGCAGTTCATTACATCAGGTGTAACTTCCGCTGTGACTCGGGCCAAGTTACACCCCTTCATTGATTACCCAGAGAGGAGAACGCTCGAACGGGAGGATTTCACAGCAGCGGTCTTAGTCGTTTCGTTTCAGCCGTTTACTGACCGCCGGCCGCGAGATTCCCAGCATGCGGGCGGCGATCGTCTGATTCCCCTCGGCCCGGCGCATGGCCTCCTCGACGAGGAAGTCGCTCGCCTCCTTCAGGGTGGGGAACTTGCCCGGCACGGACAGGAGCGGCTCTTCATGGGACGACGGCTGGTGCATGCGCTTCGCGGAGCCGGCATTCCCGTTCTGGTTGCCGATGTGCCTGCGGAAGGATTCCATGGACAGGACGCCGCCCTGATGATGGCTGACGGCCTCGAACACCATGGCCTCGAGTTCACGCACGTTGCCCGGGAACTGATAGGTGGCCAGGAGCACCGCCAGTTCAGGCGGCGCGGTAGGTTTCTTCTTGTCGAGGGCGCGCGCCGCGCCCTCCAGGAAATGATCGAGCAGCATCCGGAGGTCGGCGGTGCGTTCCCGGAGCGGAGGGATGTAGACGCGGTGGGTTTGCAGGCGGAAGAACAGGTCGCGCCGGAAGCGTCCGGCAGCCTGGAGCTGATCGAGATCCTGATTCGTGGCGACGATGATGCGGGCGTTGGATCGGCGGGGAATATCGGAACCCACAGGCATGTACTCGCCTTCCTGGAGGAGGCGGAGGAGCTTCACCTGCGAGGCGACGCTCAGATCGCCGATTTCGTCGAGGAACAAGGTGCCATCGGCGGCATGCTCGATGAGGCCGCCGCGGGCCGTGTCGGCGCCCGTGAAGGCGCCCCGCACGTGGCCGAAGAGGGTGTCCGAGAACACGTTATCATCGACCCCGGCGACGTTCACGGGGACGAAGGGCCCGGGCCGGACGCTGACGGCGTGGACGCTCTTCGCGAGAATCTCTTTGCCAACGCCGGTTTCGCCGGTGAGGAGCACGGGTTTGCCCGTTCGCGCAACCGTCTCGACGTAGCGGAAGATGGCGTGCATCTGGGGGTCGGCGGTCACGAACGACGCGAAAGCCTCGGGGTGTTCGAGGCTGTCGGACTGCATCCGTTCGCCGAGGAGCGAGGCGACGTGCTGGAGCTCGCGGATCTCGAGCGCACGGCGCACGCCCGAGACAAGCCGGCTCTCCTCAACGGGTTTCACCATGTAGTCGAAGGCGCCCGCCTTCATACACCCGACCGCCGTCTCGACCTCGTTCGCGCCCGTCAAGATGATGGTGGGCACTTCGGGGTACTCCCGGCAGATCATGGGCAGCAGTTCGCCGCCCGTGATGTGGGGCATGGTGAGGTCGAGGAGCACGGCGCCGATGCGCTGCCGGCCCAGAATCCCCATGACGTCGCGGCTGTCCTGGCAGAGGATCAGGTTGCGGATGCCCGCGTAGCGGAGCGCCACCTTGCAGCAGAGCAAGGCATCCTTCTCATCGTCGACGATCAACACGCTGAAATCCGGACCCATAGTGACAGAGATCCCCTTACGCGATGTCCATCATGCGCCGTCTACGGAGCCCACCTCCGCGGCCTCTTGGCAGGCCGGCACGATGGGCAATGCCACCCGCGCCGTGGTTCCCCTGCCGGGCTCCGAGTCAAAGACGAGAATGCCGCCGTGTTCCTGAACGATAGTAGAAGAGATCGAAAGGCCAAGGCCGGTGCCTCCGATTTCCCGTCTGGTGGTGAAGAACGGATCCACGATCCGGCCCAGATCCTCCCGGGGAATGCCGCGCCCCTCGTCACGCACCTCGAGCACGACGCGGCCCGCCCCGTCGTCCAGGCATGTCCGGATGGAGATGGCCTGTTCCTTATCCGTAAGGGCCTGGCAGGCGTTGAGCACGAGGTTGACGGCCACCTGTTCGAGCCGCCGGTAGTCGCCCCGGATTGCAGGCAGATCGTCCCCATAGGCCACGGAGAAGTGGAGGGTCGATTTCTTGATCATGTTGGACAACAGCGTCACCGCGGCCTCCACGGCGGCATTGATGCTGACGGTGTCCGACAGATCCTCTCTGTATTCGCGCGCGAAGTCCCTCAACTCCTGAACGACATACCGGATCCGTTCCGAACTCTTCAGCAGTGCGGTGAACAGCTCGGGCACGTCCTCGCGCAGTTCACTGTACGACGTCCGCCCAGTCACGAAGTCGCCCTCCTCGGCGCAGTGCCGCTCCAGGATAGGGACGATGTCCTCCCAGAGGTTCTGAAGGGAAGTGGCGCTCGACATGACGACGAAATTGGGGTTGTTGATCTCGTGGGCAACGCCCGACACGAGTGTGCCCAGGGCCGCGAGCCGCTCCGCCTGGATGAGCTGTTGCTGGTGCAGCCGGTTCTCCTCCTCGACGCGTTTTCGTTCGCTGATGTCGCGAACGGACTCGATCGCGCCGGTGAACCGGCCGTCTCTGTCGAGAAGAGGCCAGGCCGCAGTCCAGATGTGGGCGCCCTTGCCGCCGTACAACGAGGGGACGAAGGTCTCGGCCACGAACGCGCCGTTCTGCCGATCTACGTACTCGTAATGGGACGGATCCGTCAGCCCTTCGTCGTAAGTGAGATCCACGATAATCGGCCGCCGCTCGCCGCAGAACGGCACCGCGTACGCATAGTCCCCCTGCCCGATGATGTCTTCTTTCCGCGTGCCCGTCATCAATTCCAGGGCACGGTTCCAGGCGATCACCTTCTTGTCCTGATCGATCACGAATGTGGCGTCAGGCAGGAACTCGACAACCTTCTCGAGGTGCTCCCGGGCGACACGGAGTTCCTCCTCGGAACCGTCCCGGGCCGGACTGGCATCCGGCCCCGCTGCCGCGGCCTGTCTTTCAGCGCGGAGAGACCAGGCCAGGATAAGGCCGCTACTTGCCACCGCAGGGAACCACGCCCCCCAACCGGTATGGCCTGTCGCCGCCTGGAATACGGCCAGCCAGAAGGCCGCGCAGGCGAGATAGAGCGCGGCGAGGACAAATGGTCTCCAAAGGCCTTTCAAGACGTGCATACGACGCTTTCTGGACTCCGCCGACCTCGCGGCCGAAACCCGTCCTGGGCCGTCCGATCGAATCCGAGCTCCGTAAGGCCGCGAAGAACTTGATGTTATGATGGCAGTGTTTGCCCGATGTGTCAACCCATTGGGCACCCGGACACCCGGGGCAATCCCACTTAATCCAACCGCAGAAACGGATCTCTCGCGTCAGGGCGCGCCCTTCGGGCGCGTTGGAAGAACGCTGCGCGTTCTTCTGCGCTGGCTCCGTGCGCGCTGGCTCCGTGCGCGCTGGCTCCG
>JAFGTL010000572.1 GCA_016934125.1 Candidatus Hydrogenedentota bacterium | reverse complement strand
GCTCGAGTGCCTCCGCATGGTGAAGGGCGCGCTGCTGTTGAAGGAGAAAGAGACGGGCTCCGAAGTGCCGGAGGACGAGGCGGTAGCGGTGTTGCGGAGCGAGGTGCGTAAGCGGCGGCAGAGCATCGACGTGTTCCGGGAGCACGGCAAAGAGGAAGAGGCGGCTGCCGCCGAGGCGGAGATCGGCATCATCGAGGCGTTTTTGCCGCAGCAACTGACGCCGGAGCAAACCGAGGAGAAGGTGCGCGCCTACCTTGCCGAACACCCGGAGATCAACCATGCGGGCCGGCTGACGGGGGCGCTGAAGAAGGAACTGGGCGATCAGGTGGACGGCAAGACGCTGAACGACGTGTGCAGGAAGGTGCTCGAGGGTTGAGCAAGGCGCGCACGATCCTGTTCTTCGTGGGCCTGGTTGCGGTGCTGGCGGGCCTGTATGCGCTGACGGGCGCGCCGCCGGAAGCGCCCCCGGGCAAAGTCATTATCGACGTGTGGCACCCGTGGCCGGGCGATCAGGGGGATGAGTTCCGGCGGCTGGTGGACGAGTTCAACGCGGCCAGCGACTCGATCCAGGTGCGGCTGCTGTATGTGCCGAACAACCTGTCGTCGAACCAGAAGCTGTTCTTGTCCATCTCGGCGGGGTGTCCGCCGGATTGCACGTTCGTGGACGGGCCGCAGGTGGCCGAATGGGCCGCGCGGCGCGCTGTGGAGCCGCTCGACGACCTCATGGCGGCGTACGGCATCGCCAACGAGGAGTTCTGGGGGCCGTGCGCCCGGCAGAACCAGTTCCGGGGGGCTACGTACGCGCTCACGTACTGCGCCGATCCGAATTTCGCGTTCTTCTGGAACCGGGAGGTCTTCGAGGAGGCCGGGCTGGCCGAACAGGGCGCGCCGCGGACGCTCGAAGAGCTGGATCGGGTGTCGCGGGCGCTCACGGCGTATGAGGACGGCCGGATGACGCGGATCGGGTTCATTCCGTGGAACGTGTTCGGCTATGCGAACTCGATGTTCACGTGGGGTTGGGCGTTCGGGGGGCGATTCTACGATTACGAGACGGAACGGATCGTGTGCGGCGAGGATCCGGGCGTACTCGAAGCGCTGAACTGGATGAAATCGTACGCGGACGAGTACGGATTCCAGGAGGTGAGCAGTTTCGCGGAGGGATTTGGGGATCAGGCGGACAACCCGTTCGCGCGAGGGAAGATCGCGATGGCGGCGGGGCACGTGACGAACATCCAGTTGTTCAGGAAGTACTCGCCGGGCCTCGATTACGGGGCCGTGCCGTTCCCGTATCCGGAGCGGATGGGATCGGATCACAGTGTGTGGATGGGCGGGTGGTGCATTGCGATTCCGCGCGGCTCGCGCCGGCCAGACGCGGCGTTCCAGTTCATGAAATGGCTGTGCACGAGCGAAGAAGCCGGGCGATCCATGATCGTCACGACGGGCACGTTCCCGGCCTACATCCACTCCCCCGCCTTTGAACTCGCCCAGCGCGACGACAAACTGGCGGTGTTCTATGAGATCCTCAAGACGACGCAGCATCAACGGCCCGTGATGCCGGCGCAGGCCTATTTCATGGGCGCGCTGGATCGGGCGGTGAGCGATGTGCTGAACGGCATCGAGACGCCTGAGGAGGCGTTGATGCAGGCGCAGGCCGAGACGCAGAAGGAACTGGATCGCGTGCTCGAGGGCTGGGGCGGACGCGGCACAGGGCCGTGAGCCGAGGCCCGCTCAGCGCAGGGGGTGGACGACGATGAAGGGGATGTCGACCTCGACGAGGTCACCGTCCTTGTCCAAGCCAATGCCGCCCTCATCCCGGCGGTTCAGCCCGACGCTGTAGACGATGTAGGCATCGGACGGGAGCCCGGACGCGGGATCCGGTGGCCCGAACTGGAGGGGGGCTCCGGAGGCGAAGGGATCGTCGAGGGGTGCCGACACGAACTCGGGGGGAAGCTCGGCGAGGGATGCCGGCCGGGCTCCGTGCGAGAGCGTGTAGCGCTCGATGGCGACGGCGGCGCGGGCGGTACGGAACCGGGCGATGGTCTCAGATTCGCGGTCAAACGCGCGCGGAAGGTGAGCCACACTGCCCGCCACGAACACGAGAATGGAAGGGATCTCGACGAGATCGAGAGAGTCGCCGCCGAGCCGGCCGGACAGGGGGCCTTGGGCGAGGCGAACCGGCTCGCGGCACGAGCGAAGAACGTAGAGCACTTCGAGGTCGCGCAGGCCGAGCGGGCCGAAGACAAACCGGCGGAGCACGCCCACGGCGCCCAGCGCGGGCTCGCCGTTGACGTAGCTCACCGCGTCGGTGCGCAGCACCTCGGCCAGCATGCAGCGCTCGCCCACGAGGCCGACTGCGAGGCTGAAGGAGTCCTCAGGCTGGACGAGCAGGGCGTCCAGCCGGGCCAACTGCTCGTCAGAGAGGGCTGGCGCACAGTCCAGCACCTGCTCGGTCGCCTTGACTGCGATTTCGAGGCAGGCGGCATGGACGAGTTGGGAAATCAGGTTCGGCTCTCGCGCCAGCGAACGGGCCACGCCGGAGACGGCTTCAACGGACTCGATGGCGCCGTCGGCGTCGCCGGCATCGGCCCTGACGAGGGCCTCGAGGGCCACAAGCCGGGCGCCTTGGCGGACGCGGGCGAGGTGGGGCAACTCCGTGTTTGGCCCCCTGGTCAAGTCTATCGGCCACCGGCACTTATCTATCTTGGAGGCCTCGTGCAGGTACTTGAGGGCCTGCGCATTGTCCGCTAGATATTGGACGGATCGTTCCCGGGCCGCGTCTGGGAGTGGCTTCCCATCCGGCGGTCTCTGGCGCTTGCCCACGAAGGGGACTTCGTCGTCATCGTTGGCGTACCGATAGTACTCGAAGGCGACGGCGAAGACGTCGGCGGCGTTCTCGCCGAGGGGAGGTTCCTCATACCACGCGTCGAGTTCCTCGAGGGTGGCGGGGTGGCCGGCCTCGTGGATGGCGGCCATCTCCTGCTGGATCTGCGAGTGGATCCAGAACCGGTAGGTAAGGTAAGCGGCTATCAGAAGCACGAGGACGGCGATCCACAGGATGGAGAATCGGCGTCTGGCACCGTGCGAGGGTGCGCGTCTGAACATGTGGGGACTCCCTTTCCGGCCGGTGGGGCTCGATCCGTTGCGCTTCCTTTGGTAGCATAGCGGCCCGTTGGGACGGCAATCGAGGCTCGTTCGAATCGAAAGGGTAATGACAGATGAGCGCTCAAGGGATCATTGTAACCTCACTGATGGCAGCATTGGGCGGCGCGCAGGCGTCGACAAGCTCGGCCGAGCCGTTGGCTCCCGGGATCATCTTCCAGGCCCACCGCGGCGGCGTGCGGGAGGTGCCGGAGAACACGCTGGCGGCGTTCCGCCACGCGTGGAGCCTGGGCGGCCTGGCGGAGGTGGACATCTGCACCACCAAGGATGGAGAGATCATCTGTCTCCATGACGATACGCTGGCGCGGACGACGAATGCGCCCGAGTCGGTGAGGCGCGTCCCCGTGTCGGAACTCACGTCGGGCGAAATCCGGCAGTGGGACGCGGGCGCGTGGTTCGGGGAGAAGTTCGCGGGGGAACGGGTGCCGACGCTCCGCGAGGTGTTCGGAGAGATGCGTGCCGCGGCCGACGCGGCTGGCGCTGGAGACGAGGGCGAGCCGCAGGGGTGCCCCGGGGTCTACCTGGACTACAAGAACGTGGATTTGGCCCAGCTTGCCGGCCTGATCCAGGAATACGGGGTGGCGAAACAGATCATCTTCTGCCACTGCAACCAGTCCAACTGCATCGAGTTACAGAAACTGGCGCCCAATGTCCGCACGATGCTGTGGATCGGCGGGAAAGCGGCGGAGATCCGCGCCAAGTTCGACGAGGTGGCGCGGGGCGGATTCAAGGGGCTCGATCAGGTGCAACTGCATCTGGCCGTTGAGAAGGTGGATGGCGGGCTCCGATACGCCATCGACGCGGAGTATCTGCAGCACGCCCTCGACGCGGCCACGCGGGCCGGGATCGACTTCGAGGTGTTCCCGTTCGACTTCGACGACGCGTCGCTGGCGGGCCTGCTCGATCTGGGCATTCAGTGGTTCGCGACGGACGAGCCGAAGCGGTTCCGCGAATCGGTGGAGCGCTGGGAACAGGCGGCCGGGAGCCGGTAGGCGCGGCGGATCAGCCCTTGATGCCGGTGAGTTTGATGCCCTCGATGAACTGGCGTTGCGTGAAGAAGAAGAGGACGACGATGGGGCAGGTCATGAGGGCCGACGCGGCCATCAGGCTGCCGTACTGGGTTTCGTACTGGCCCTGAAACATGGCCAGGCCGAGGGAGAGGGTGTAGCGCGTCTCGTCGAGCAGGTAGATGAGGGGGTTGATGAAGTCGTTCCAGGCGTTGAGGAACGCGAAGAGGCCGACAACGGCGAGGGCGGGCACGGACAGGGGCATGACGATGTGCCACCAGATGGCGATTTCGCCATGGCCGTCGACGCGGGCGGCGTCGAGTAGATCGCGGGGGATGGTCCGGAAGAACTGGCGCAGCATGAAGATGAAAAAGGCGTTGCCGAACAGGGCGGGGACGGTGAGGGGCAGGAACGTGTCGATCCAGCCCAGTTTCCGGAACAGGACGAACACGGGGATCATCATGGTCTGGGCGGGCACCATCATGGTGCCGAGCATCACGTAGAAGAGGATGTCGCGGCCGGGCCATTTGAGGCGGGCGAAGCCGTAGGCCACCATGGCCGAGGCGAGGATGTTGCCGGAGACGGTGACGGCGCAGATGAAGAGGGTGTTGGCGAGGAACTGCCAGAACCGGAAGGCGGAGTCGGGATCGAAGAGGCTGTGGAAGTGCTCGAGGGTGGGCGCAAACACCCAGACGGGGGGCCACTGCTTGAGGAGCGCGTTGGGCTTGAGGGCGCTGGTGAGGAGCCACAGGAAGGGGAACAGGAACACGGCCGACAAGGCGATCGCGACGGCGTGCGTCAGGAGCGGGGCGATGAGGCGGGCGGGAGGCCGGCGCCGGTTGAGGTAGGACGGGCTCATTCGTCGCCCCCTCCTTCGTAGTAGACGAAGCGGCCAGTGGCCTTGAACACGATGACGGTGATCACGGCAATGAAGACGAACAGGATCCAGGCCATGGCGGAGGCGTATCCGAGGCGGAAGTACTCGAAGGCGTTCTGGAACAGGTAGAGGCAGTAGAAGAGGGTGGACACGCCGGGCTGGCCGCCTTTGGTCATGATGTAGGCCTGGGTAAACACCTGGAGCGCGGCGATCAGGCCCATGACGAGGGTGAAGAAGAGGATGGGCGAGATCATGGGCAGGGTGACGTGGCGCACCTTCTGCCAGGCGGAGGCGCCGTCGAGATCGGCGACTTCGTAGAGGGTCTTGGGCACGTCCTGGAGCGCGGCGAGATACAACACCATGGTGCCGCCGACACCCCATACGCTCATGATGACGAGGGCGGGCTTGGCCCAGGAGGGGCTCTGCAGCCAGTTTGGGGGGCGGGCGTCGACACCGGGGAGCAGGCTGAGGAGGTCGCAGACAGGGCGGAGGGCCCAGTTCAGGTAGCCGTACTGGGAGTTGAACACCCACACCCAGAGCACCGCCGAGGCGACGAGCGGCACGATGGAGGGCAGGAAGAAGAGGGTGCGGAACACCGGGCGGGCGGCGAGTTTGCGGTTGAGGAGCAGGGCGAGGGCGAAGGCCACGGCCATGCCCAGCGGAACGGAGAAGAGGGTGTAGAACGCGGTGTTTCCGATGGAGACGAGGAACAGGCGGTCGTGGGCGAGTTCCGCGAAGTTATTGAGGGCGTTCCACTTAGGTGGATTGAAGATGTCGTAGCGGGTGAAGCTGAAGCAGAACGAGGCGATGAGCGGCCCGGCCATGAAGAGTGTGAACCCGATGAGGTAGGGGGAGACAAAGAAGAGCCCCAAACCGAGTTCTCGTTTCTGTGCGCGAGTCACCAGTCGATTCCCATGCTGCGGTGAGCGGGCCTGCGTCCAGGGCGAACGCCTGTCCGGGCTGCCTATTGTTCCCGATCGGGTGGGCGTGTATCAAGAGGCCCGGCGAAGGCGCCGGGACGCGCGGGGCAAGCTCAACTGGCCACGTACTGATCGATGGCGTCGCGCACGGTCTTGAGGATCCAGGCCCGCTTGGTGTCGTCGGTTTCGAGGAGCGTCATGCGGAATCCGTCGTGCTCGCACTGGAAGCCGGTGAGGGGAACGACGACGATGCCGGTGGCGCCCATGAGGTAGTAGACGAACCGTTTGTCAGGGGCGACGTTGTGGACGAGGGTCTCGATGCGCTCGCGCACGGCGGCGTTCTCGATGGGGAGGGACTGGCGGTGGTTGAGCACGCCGTCCTTGAACATGACGGTGAAGTAGAAGGCGCCGCCGGGCTTGTTGACGACGACCTGTTCGCAGTCTTTGAAGGTGTCGTAGGCTTCCTGGGCGCGGAGGTCGAACATGCGTTCGCGGGCGGCCAGGTGCGTCATGTAGCGCGGGTCGCCCATGACGAGGGGAATCGACATCTGGGGCAGGGTAGTGGACGAGACTTCGAGCCGCTTGGCGGCCAGGAGGCTGTCGGCGTAGCGGGCGAAGCTCTGATCCTTGTCGCGGTTGAGGACTTCGAGCCAGCCGCATCGCGAGCCGGGCCAGGGGTATTCCTTGGAGATGCCGCGCATGGCGAGGGCGGGCACATCGCCGATCCACTGGCTCATGTGGAGGCGGGGATTGCCGTTGTACACGATGTGAACGTAGATCTCGTCGGCGATCATGAAGAGGTCGTGCTGGCGGGCGATCTCGGCGATTTCTTCGAGCATGTCACGCGGGTAGACGGCGCCGGTGGGATTGTCCGGCGAGAGCAGCAGGATGCCGGCGATGGAGTCGTTGTATTTGACCTTCTTGCGGATGTCGTCGATGTCGGGGAGCCATCCGTTGAAGGGATCCAGTTCGTACGTGACGTGGCCGTATCCGGAGTGGGCGGCCTCGGCCGAGGAATGGGTGCTGTAGGCCGGCGAGGGCCCGAGGATGCGCGCCTCCCGGCGGAGGAACCCGTACACCTTGGCGACGGCGTCGCCGAGGCCGTTGAAGAAGATGATGTCGTCGGTGGTGATCTGGACGCCGCCTTCGCGCTCATTGACGCCGGCCGCGAGGAACTCGCGGGTTTCGGGGACGCCCTGGGTGTCGCAATAGCCCCATGAACTGGGCTCATGGAGTAGGCCGTCGACGGCATCGCGGATCCAATCGGGAACGCGTTCGCCTTTCTCGATGGGGTCGCCGATGTTCTCCCAGATGATGGGCTGGCCCAGGTCACGGATGGCGCGGGCGACGGAGACGATCTCGCGGATCTCGTAGCTCAGGCTTCCAGCGCCAACGTGTACGATGTTTCTTCTCATTCCTGTCTGCCTGTCTTGGTTTCGGCCCCGAAGAGAAATGGGGCCATTCGGTTCCCGTGCGCCGCCGAAACCCGGCGGGCGCGTGCATAAACCCGGCGCGGGCCGAGTCAGACGCCCTCCTGTTGGAGAAAGACGCCCTTGGCCACCCGCGAATGGAAGAGCTGATAGAACGCCGCGTCGTCTACGACGTGGGCGTCAAGGACCGCGCCGGACGAATCCAGGATTTTCCGCTGGAAATTGACGCGCACCCGGCATCCCCCCGCGTGGGCGGTGATGTTGGCCGTGCACTCGAACACCTGGGTTGCCGCGAGCGTGGCTCCCGTTTTCTTCGCCTTCCGTACTTCCCTCTTGGTATGCGCAATATTCGTCCACTTCTCGGCGGCCAGGAAGCCCAGATCCTTGTCGACGTTCTTGACGACGTATCCGAGATCCTGGAGCACGTTCATGGTGGCCTTTATGACGAGGGCGGTGTCGGCGGTGTCGTAGGTGCGGGTCTGCATGTTGCGGAATTCGAGGTCGGAGGCGGGCTGGCCGCCACGGCCTTGGCCGGAACCGCCGCCGAAGCAGCCGGCCAGGACGAGGCCGAGGGGCACCACCAAGAGAAGTGCAGACTGCGTTCTTGGCATCGGGCGCGGGCCTCCCTGTCAGAATGTGCTGGAATGGTACGAGAAGGACTCGACCATCCCCGCCGTGTCGAACCGGATGACAACGGTGAGCGTCTTCTGGGTGGTAGCGGACTGGCCTTTGCCGCGGGAATGGCTGCCGGAGCCGCTCACGGTCCCGAGCAGGAGGACATTGCCGGCAGGCATGCCGCCCCCGGCGACGCTGGCGCCGCCGCCCACGGAACTGCTCGAGTCTCTGTAGGAGGCTTCGGTGGCGATTCGATCGTAGATATAGGCCTCCTTGCCTTTGTTGTCCCGGGAGACGATGTTGGGCGAGCCGAGCGCCGCGATGACCTCGGCCTGAGACATGCCGACGCGGATCTCCTTCTGCACAAGGCCCACGGTCATCTTGCGCTCCTCGACGGAATGGAGGTTATTGTGTCTGCATGCCGGAAGGAGCGCCGCCAACACCACCATTCCTGCGACAACCGACATGGATTTTCGCATAGCCTGATCTCCTTTGCGGACAATTCACGCGGCACGTTCGGCCTTCAACAGCCGGCCGCGCGCTATCCCCATAGTAAGCCCACGGGGGCGCCGATTGCAATGCCCCGGGCGGCGGCGGGGTTCCCGAGTTGTTCAGTCGATGATGGCGATATCGCCGTCCTTGGTTTCGAGTGTGAGGGTGTACCGGCCGTTGTTGAGCCGCCCCTGGTACTTGCGGACAGGGCCGTCGATGCTTCCGGTGAGCGGGATGGCGGGGAACACGATGCCGTTGGTGGCGGTGACGTAGAGGGTGGCGTCAGCGGTGGACGGCACGAGCAGGCTGAGGTCCCCCCCCTCGACGCGCACGCCGTAATCGCCGTCGACGCCGTCGAGTGCGATGATGCGTACGTCGCCACCGCGGCTGTTGACGAAGACTTCCCCGTGAGGGGCATCGACGATGACCTTCCCGCCGAGGCAGTCGATGGCTTGTTTGCCGTAGATGTCGCGGGTGGTGGCCGTGCCGTCTTTTACGGACAGCGTCAGGGGGCCGCCGCATTCGAACACCTGGACATCGCCCTTATGGTTCGTGATCTCGAGTTGTCCTTTGACGTGTTCTATTGCGACTACGCCGTCCATCTGCTCGATGAACACCGGGCCGCCCATGGAACTCACCGAGGTGTGGCCGTTCGCACCGGTCACCTTGAGGGGCGCGGTTCTGGGGCATTGGATCTCGAGATCGACGCGGTAGTACGTACACCCGAGGCTTTCCATGTTGTCTTGCACGTGGGTTTGTATGCGAATGCGGTTGTCGAGGGTCTTGACGCTAAGTTCGATGGCGTCCAAGACAGCGCTGGCGTTGGACTTGGATTGAAGACGGGCGAGTTTGCTGGCTTTGACGCGCACCGCGTCTTCGTCGGTGCCCTCGATGCGGATGTCGCCGAGCGGCGCATCCACGATGAGTTCCATGCCCTCGGTGAACGCGGCGGTGTCTTCCGATACCTTGCGGACGAGTTCAGTGCCCTCCTCGACGGCGGGCCCGGCCTCCTCGGGCAGCCCTTCGAGGTGGATGTGGACGTCGTCAAAGGTGACGGTCAGGCTGATACGCTGTTCCGCCTCGACGTTGGTGGTGCGGGCGGACACGAACTGGCTGCCGACGGTGGTCTTGCCTTCGAGGGGGAGGTCGGACTGGATGCGGCCGGCCAGAACGG
>JAFGTL010000571.1 GCA_016934125.1 Candidatus Hydrogenedentota bacterium | reverse complement strand
TTGTTTTTCAAGGGTTTTGTGAGTTTGTGGATAAGGTGTGGATAACTCTCGAAACCGGTTTCGGCGGCTCGTGATTCGGCTGCACGCGGCCCGGCCCAGGGAGCGGCCTCCACACACGAACACGGGTGGAACGGGTGGCTTGCGGTAACCCGCGCTGCCGTTCGGATCGCGCCGGGGGTGGCGCGGCCGGGCGCAGCGGATCGCGCCGGGGGGCGGGAGCAGGGGCCGGGGTCCCCGGGAGCCGAGGGAGGGCCTCACGGGTGGATATTGGCGAGACAGGAGGTGACATGACGTCGCGTGACGTGAACCCTTGGCAAATGGCGCAGGAGCGGCTGCAGTACGTTCTCGATGAGCACAGCTACAAGAACTGGTTCTCTCAAACCCGGTTCGAATCCTTCGAAGACGGATGCCTGACTGTGGGTGTCCCGAGTCAGTTCTTTGCGGACTGGCTCCGGAACCACTACCTCGACGCGATCCAGGATTGCGCACGCGAACTCGTTCCCGGCTTCGAGGAGGTTCGCTTCCTTGCGGCATCGGAATCGGCCGCGCCCCCGCCCGTCACCGGCGGGAACGGGCCCGCAGAACGGCCCAAGCGGGCACGGAGGGCATCCCAGCGCGATGATCACTTCAATCCGCGCTACGTGTTCGCCCGGTTTGTCGTCGGCGCCGGGAACCGATTCGCCCACGCCGCGGCCAAGGCCGTCGCCGAGTCGCCGGCCCGGGCCTACAATCCCCTCTTCCTCTACGGCGGAACCGGGCTCGGTAAAACCCACCTGATGCAGGCCGTCGGCCAGGAGATCATCGATCGCCGCCCCGACGCCAACATCGTCTTCATCTCCTCCGAGCAGTTCACCAACCAACTCATCGAGAGCATCGCCAAGAAATCCACCATGCGGTTCCGCGCCAAGTATCGCAAGGTGGACGTGCTTCTCATCGACGACATCCACTTCATCGCGGGCAAAGAGGCCACCCAGGAGGAGTTCTTCCACACGTTCAACGCCTTGTTCGACAAGCACAAGCAGATCGTCATCTCGAGCGACCGCCAGCCCAAGGACATCAAAGGCCTTGAGGAACGGCTCATCTCCCGGTTCGAGTGGGGCCTCGTGACGGACATTCAGCCACCCGATCTCGAAACGCGCGTCGCCATCCTCCAGAACAAGGCCGCCGAAGAGAACCTCACCGTTCCCCCGGAGGTGCTGCGCTACATCGCCACGCACATCACCACCAACATCCGGGAGCTCGAAGGCGCCCTGATCACCGTCCTCGCGTACAGCAAGCTCACCGAACACAAGATCGGCCTGCCCCTGGCCGAGGAGGTGTTGCGCGACTTGATCGGCCGCGACAAGATCCAGCCGGTGAGCATCGAAGCGGTGCAGCGGGCGGTGGCGGAGCATTTCGATGTGCGCATCTCGGATCTCCGGGGCCGGAGCCGCCAACGGCAGGTGGCGTTCCCGAGGCAAGTCGCCATGTTCCTCGCCAAACAGCTTATCCCGAGCCTGTCACTCAACGAGATCGGCGAGGCGTTCGGCGGCAAGGATCACACCACCGTCATCTACGCGTGCCAGAAGATCGGCCAGGAATCCAAGGACAACCGCGATACGCGGCAACTCCTGAGCCACCTGGAACGGGCGCTCCGCTCCTGAGAGTCAGGCCTCGACCTGACTCCGGGCCACGCCGTAGCGTCGGCGCCGTTCTTCAACCACGGGATTCCTCAGCGTGCCGATCCCGGGGATCGTGATCTCGACGGTGTCACCCGGCCCGATGGGCCCGACGCCGGCCGGCGTGCCCGTGGCGACGACGTCGCCCGGCTCGAGCGTGATCAGCCGCGACACCGCGGCGATAATGGCCGGCACGGAGAACACCATGTCGGCCGTGTTGCCCCGTTGCCGCACCTCGCCGTTCACCCGGAGTTCGATGTCCACCGCCACCGGCTCCGGAATCGCGTCCACGAGGGCGATGACGGGCCCCAACGGGCCGAAGGTATCGATACTCTTCGAGCGATACCACGGAAGCCCTTTCGCGATGTCCGCCTGCTGCATCTCGCGCGCCGTCACGTCGTTGAGAATGCTGTATCCGGCGATGTAGTCGCCCGCCTCCTCTTCCGCGGCCTCCTTGCACCGCCGGCCGATGACCACGGCCAGTTCCGCCTCGTGCTCGACACGCCCGTAGAACGCCCTCACCACGATCGGCTGGCCGTCCCCGATGCATGCCGAAGACGACTTGCAGAACAGGATGGGCTCCTCGGGCGTGTCATGGCCCGATTCTGCGGCGTGGGCGGTGTAGTTGCGCCCCAGTGCGATCACCTTGCCCGGCCTGAGCGGCAATTCGAACCGCGGCTCCCCCGGGAACAGAAACCGCTCAAGGGTGCGTTCCCGCGTCATCAGCGACACCAGTTCGTGGAAGAACCCGGGCGTCATCCGATCCGTGGCGATCAACTCCTGAAGCGACACGACGTGTTCGCCCGTGTAGGCCTCATAGGCCCTCGAGAAGTCGATCCACCCTTCGCCCGCGTCCAGCGCGATGACTGGCCCGTTCAACGCCATCACGATTCCGATTCGCATCGTCTCCCTCCTTTGCTGCCGCCTGAATGAGTATAGCAGAGGCCAACCCGGCCCAGGGCGCTCTGGGGCCTTTTTCCCAGGGCAATCGCACTTAATCCTGTGTGAAGGCGGGGCGGGGTTAGTAGCCCGGATTTTCCCTTACGATTCTGCAAGAAGGAGGGGTT
>JAFGTL010000570.1 GCA_016934125.1 Candidatus Hydrogenedentota bacterium | reverse complement strand
TCATCCGGGGCGGCGAGAACATCTATCCCCGCGAGATCGAAGAGTTCCTCCACGCCATGCCCGGCATCGAAGACGTGCAGGTGGTGGGCGTGCCCGACGACAAGTACGGCGAGGTAGTCGGCGCATTCGTGATCCTCGCCGACGGCGCCGAACTCGCCGAAGACGACATCCGCGACTACGCCCGCACCCGCATCGCCCGCTACAAAGTGCCCGCCTACATCTTCTTTGTCGAGGAATACCCCCTCACGGCCAGCGGCAAGGTGCAGAAGTACAAGCTGCGCGCACTCGCCAAAGAACTCGCCGGCCTTCCCGATCCCGCCGCCACCGACGCGTAGGCCCCAAGGCCCGGCGGCCGAACTACGCTTCGGCGAAGCGTGCTTCGAGCCAGGCCGCCAGGGCGTCGAGGAACTCGGCGTGGACGGCGCGCTCGCGCCAGGGGTAGTGGCCGCAGCGCTCCCATTGGCGGTATTCGAGTTGCGGCAGCAGGGGTTCGAGTCCGGCACGGATCAGGGCGCCGGGATGGGGATCGTAGGCGCCGTGGAACATGATGACGGGCGCGCGGATGGCCGCGAAGGCGGCGGGATACACGCCCTCGCTCTGGAGGCGGATCATGTCGTCCCACGTCTCGTGGTGGGCGCGGGCGTCGCACGGCGCGAGTTCGTCGGCGGCCGGGAGCAAGTCGTACGAGTCCACGCGCTGAATGAGGGATCCCATCGCGCGAAGCCGCTCGTCGGGATCGGCAATGGCCTCGTCGAGCCGCTCGAGCCGGCGGCGGACGCGCTCGTCCATGCGCTCGTCGAGGGTGGCGCGCATCCGCGCGCGGGCCGCGAGATCGAAGGTGCCGCACCCCACCAGGGCGAGGGCCTGCACGGCGTCGGGATGGGCCGCCCCGTAGGCGAGGGCGAGCATGGCGCCCCACGAGTGGCCCACGATGGCGGGCCGCGTGCCGCCGCAGCATTCGGTGACGATGCCGTGCAGATCGGCTACGTGGCGCGCCACCGTCAGCGGCTCGCCGCCGCTCCCGCGTTGAAACGGCTCGAGTACGCGGAACGACGCCGCCAGCCGCCGCGCCACCGGCGCCATGTAGCCCGGTGCAGCGGGCCCGCCGTGGAGCACCACCGCCCACGGCCCGGCCGTGCCGTAACTGCGGATCCGCAGCCCGTCATGTTCGAGTTCGCGCGCTTGCATGCTTGTCCCCGGGGTTGGTGCCACGATTTCGCCGGGCGAGCATAGCCCGAGGCCGGTGGACATGTCCAAAGCACGGGCCGGACGCTTTGAAGCGGGTTGGCCCGACGGGGTATCTTCTCACGAACGGGGTGCGTTCCGGCGGCACCGGGCGTGCCGCGTCCGTCGAGCTCATGAGGGAGGGCGAAACCGGTTGCGCTGCACAGGCTTCACAAGTGCGTTCCGCGGTGCGAGGCCGCTGCTCGTTGCGGCCTGCTGCATCCTGAGCGCCGGTTGCGGCCCGGAGGACGCGCCCGTCCAATCGCCCCGGCGGCCCCTCGGCCTCGATCCCGTCGACACGGTGAAGCAGGCCGGATCGGATCGGGCCGCCCGGCGGTTTCAGCGCGATGGCCTTACCGAGGCGGTGCGGCTGGCCTCGCAGAGCTTCACCCACGACGTCATTGCGGAGCGGTTCGCCGAATTCGCCCTGGATCCGGCCCGTCTCGATGTCGCCGAGAAGACGCGGGTGCGGGTGTACTTCATCGGCGAGGCGTCGGGCTACGCGAACGCCCTCGGGGTGAACATGGAAGGCGTCGGCCCGGAAGACGGCGCCCGCATCATCTTCCCGATGCCCTACACGCCGGTGAACTTGTACGAAATGCCGAAGCTCATCCTTCCCGAAACCAACAGGCTGGACGACTCGAAGCTCGGCGAACGCTCCGAGAGCGAGGCGGTGTTGCCGGGCGATTTCGTGGACTTGGGCACGGTTTCGGCGGGCACTGTACTGAGTTTCTTCCTCATCGCCGATGATCGCCGGGGCAACGTCAACGTGTACACGCCCGTGCCGGAACGCAACCCCGACGGGCTTCAGCACATGGTGGCCATCGCCATGGAGGGCAGCCCCTATCTGATTCTGAGCTTCGAGGACATGTTCCAGGGCGGCGATCGCGACTACAGCGACTGCGTGTTCGCCGTCGAGATGTCCGCCTACAACATCCAGGCGTTGCTCGGCCGGATCGATCCCTGGCGCCAAGCCAAGCGCCTGGCCTTCATGGGCACGATCATCGGCCTCATCGTGGGCGCGCCCCTGGGATACGCGGCGTGGCGCCGGCGCGCCCAGATCCTCCGGTTCCGGCGGGCCCGCCGCGAGGCCCTCGGTTTCCTCGAACATGCCGAGCCGGCCAAAGCCGTCGAGGCGGTGCGCCGCGCCAAGGCCGGGTGCCGCCCCGCCGATCGCGCTGCCCTCGCCGAGATCGAAGTCGACGCCCTCGGCCGGTTCAAGGACTATGCCGGCCTCACCGGTGCGTACACGGAAGCCCGCGAGGCCTTCGCGAAACACGAGGACGCCTCGCTCTCGCTCGGGCACGCCTTTGTCGAGACGGATCGGCCCGACGACTACGCCGATCTGCGGGCGGTGTGGCGCGAGCGTTCGGCGGGGCCCGCGGCGTGGCACATCCTGGACGCCGATCTGCTCCTCAGACGCGGCAAACCCGACGATGCCCTCGCCCTCCTTAACCGCCGCCGCTTCGCCGGGCCCGATGAGGCCCGCCGCCTCGCCCGGCTCGCCGTCATCGCCGCGGGCCGTGCGCCCGATCAGGCCGGCGCACCCATCGCCGAAGCCGTCCGGCTCGCCCCCGACAACCCCGACGTACGCCTCGCCGAGGGCGCGGTCGAAGAACTCCGGGGCGACGCGGCCCGCGCGGCGCCCGCCTACCGGGCGGCCCTCGAATTGGCCCCGGGCGATCCCTTTGTCCGCGATCAGGCGGCCGAGTTCCTCCGCCGCCAAGGGCGGTTGCGCGAGGCCGTGGGAACCTGGGCAAAGGGCCTCCCGCCCCCAACCATGGACTTCGTTTGGACAAAGGCGCTCTTCTGGGCCCGCGCCGCCGCCCCCATCGCCGTGGACTGGGCCAAGTTCGAACCCCCGGACACTGAGGCGCGGCCCCTCATCGACTTCCTCCGGGGCCTGGGCCCGGGGCGGTTCTGGGATGCCGCGGCGTTCGAGCCCATCGCCCTGGCCCACCCCCATCTCGCCACCCGTCAAGAGTCGTTTTGGCTCCGCCTCCTCGATGCCCTCGGCCGCCGCCGCGAAGACGAAGCCCTCTCCCTCCTCAACCTGAGCCGGTTCGGCGATCGCTCCTGGCACGAGGCCCTCGAACTCGCCCTGATCCGCGTGCTCACTTTCCGCCGCCTCGGGTTCATGGATCCCTCCCTCACCGGCTCCGCGCCCGATCCGCGACGTCAGGCGGCCCCCCACCCCTTCTTCGGCCTCCTCGGGCGCTGGACAAAGGGGCAGCTCGATCCCGTGCCCGACGATCTCGTGCGCCTGCTGCAGACCGACAACGCCTTCGCGGCCACGCTTCTTGCCGCCGGGTGGGACGAGGCCGGGCTCCTCCTGTGGCGCACCCCCATCGAGCCGGGGCAGGCGCCCCCGTGGCTCGCCGCGGCCGCGGCGCGCGCCCTCAAGCACAACCGCGGGACCGATCAGGCGCGCGCCTTCGCACACGAACACGGCATTCCCCTCGATCCTGCCTGATCCGGCCGCGGCCCCGAGATGCGGGGCGAAGTTGACAATCGGGGGCGGCCGTCCCTACGATATGTCACAGAATGCTTCAGGTATGGGCACCTCCCACGCGGACGACGCGCATCCACGGAATGGCGCACTTCGGCACGGGCGCGGCCGTTGTTCCAGGTGGGGGTTTCCCCGTGACACGACTTTTCAACACGCGGTTCTGATTCCGGGCGGAACCGGATCGCACCCGGACGGAAATGGAGGAAGGACAATGGCCCGACTTGGTGAATACGATATCAGCAACCCGTTCGAGGCAACGGTGGTCGAGACGGCCCGCATTACGCCGCCCGACTCGAAGGAGGACATCCGCCACATCGTGCTCGATATCTCGGGCAGCGGATTCCACTTCGTCGAGGGCCAGAGCGTCGGCGTGCTCGTGCCGCCGCCGTTCGCGGCCGGCCAGAAACAGCATTTCCGCCTCTACTCCGTGGCCAGCAGCCGCCAGGGCGACGACGGCAAGGACAAGACGATCGCGCTCTGCGTCAAGCGCTGCTCCTACATCGACGATTTCAGCGGCGAGGAATACAAGGGCATCGCGTCCAACTACCTGTGCGATCTCACCCCCGGCGCCAAGGTTACGATGACGGGCCCGTACGGCGTCGCCTTCGTCGTGCCGGCCGACGACACCTGTAACATGCTCCTCATCGCCCTCGGCACCGGCATCGCGCCATTCCGCGCCTTCGTGAAGCACATCTACGAGACGCGTGGCGGGTGGAAGGGCAAGGTGCGCCTGTTCTACGGCGGCAAAAGCGGCCTCGACCTCGCCTACATGAACGACGAGAAGAACGATTTCGCCCAGTACTACGATGAAGAGACCTTCAAGGCGTTCCAGGCCGTGAGCCCGCGCCCCCACATGGACGATCCCATCGAGTGGGAGAAGGCCCTTGAACAGCATGCCGAAGAGGTGTGGGAACTGCTCAAGGATCCGAAGACCTACGTGTTCATCGGCGGACTCGAGAAGATCATGGAGCCCCTGAGCAAGGCCTTCGTGAAGATGGCCGGTTCCGAGCCCCAGTGGGAGCAGAAGAAGAATGAACTGGTGGGCGCCAACCGCTGGTTCGAGCTGCTCTACTAGCCTTCACTCGCTCCGTGTGCCTGTGCCCGGAGGCGGGCGGGCGTCAACGACGCGCCCCCGCCTCCGGTTTTTTGTGTCAAGGCGGAGGCGTCCGCCCAAATCGTCTCGTAACCTGGGGTGCGGCGCGTGAGGCAAGCTCGGCCTCGCGAGTTGTGCTTACGCGATGCTCACCCAATGGGTGACTATGTGGCCGAGCGGAACCCGCGC
>JAFGTL010000569.1 GCA_016934125.1 Candidatus Hydrogenedentota bacterium | reverse complement strand
GTACCGCGACTTGTGGGAGACGATCACCCGTGGAGGCACGTGGTCCGGCCGGCTGGTGAACAGGAAGAAGGACGGAACCCTCTACACCTCGGAGGGCACGGTCTCGCCTCTGCGCATGCCGATGGGGGATACGCTGAACTACGTGGCGGTGAAGCGCGATATCACGCGTGAGCTGGAACTCGAGGCGCAGTTCCTGCAAGCCCAGAAGATGGACGCGGTAGGGCAGCTCGCCGGCGGCGTGGCCCACGACTTCAACAACCTGCTGCAGGTGATGGCGGGCTACACCGGGCTCGCAATGGACGAGTTGGAAGAGGGGCACCGAGCCTGTGAATCCCTGGGCGAAGTGGCCAATGCGGCCAGCCGGGCGGCGGCTCTGGTGGCGCAACTGCTGACGTTCAGCCGGTGCCGGACGATGCATCCTGAGAACCTCGACGTGAACGGTGTCGTGTCAGACCTGATGAAGATGCTTCAACGGGTGATTGGTGAGACCGTCCGGCTCGACTTCGTGCCCGATGCAAGGCCGATGATGGTTCGAGCAGATCGGGGCATGTTGGAGCAAGTCCTGGTAAACCTGTCCATCAACGCCCGGGACGCAATGCCCGAGGGGGGCGTTCTGACCGTGAGGACGGAGAGCCTCCGCGTGGATGCCGCGGACTGTTCCCTGCTCCCGGAGATCACGCTCGGGCCGTACGTGCTCGTGAGCGTAGCCGACACGGGGTGCGGGATGGACGACGAAACGCAGAAGCGGATCTTCGAGCCCTTTTTCACTACCAAGCAGCCCGGCAAGGGCACGGGCCTCGGCTTGGCCACCGTGTACGGCATCGTGCAGCAACACAAGGGGGCGATTCAGTGTACAAGCGAGCCCGGGAAGGGCACGACGTTTCGGGTTTACCTGCCCTTGGCCGAGGTGGAAAGCGCCACGGGGACTGAAGAGACGGCCCAAGCGTTGCGGCGAGGGGGGACGGAGACGATTCTGGTGGGCGAGGACAATGAGCAGGTGCGCGGTCTGACCACGGCAATCCTCACGAGGGCCGGCTACACGGTGCTCGAGGCCAACGATGGAGTCGAGGCCGTGGCGCTGTTTGACGCGCACCGGGGCGAAATCGACCTCGTGTTGCTTGACGCGATTATGCCCGAGATGAGCGGCATCCAGGCCTATGAGCATATGATCGCTGTGCAGCCGGACGTGAAGGTCTTGTTCGCCACCGGATACGCTGAGACCGCGGTCGAAGCACGCCTTCATCAGAGAGGGGAGTTGGCGCTCATTCAGAAACCCTACGCGATTAGCGCTCTTCTTCAGGCCGTCCGCGATGCCCTTGACAAGAAACGGTGACTGCACCCCACCGGGATGAGTCTTCATGGGCCGCTCTTCGCGGCGGCTCAGTTCCGTCTGTTCGCAAGGAAGGCCGCGGTGTCGCGGCGCTCGAGTTCTTCCATGCTCCCGCGTTTCGTCTCAAACCGCCTGTACTTGTCCAACTCGTCAGCAGTCCAGGCGTTGGCCTCCAGGTAATCGCCGCAGAACGGGACATAGAGGTCGATCCAGGAGGCACGAGTTGATTGCACGAGATCGCGGGATCGCGGCAAGGAGTTCGCGGTGGCCGTGAATACCCATGAAGTAGATGGCATAGGGTACCTTGCGATTCGCCCCGTGATAGGGGCAGTAGGAGACGAAGTGGTGCTCTCCATCGAGGGGATGGGGAAACTGGAACCGATCCCCTTCCTGGCCGCAGGCATCGACATGGACGGCCTCGGTACGGCGCACTGAGGCGATGAGTTGGACGCCGGCGGCGTCCTGGAGGAGCCAATCGGCCTGAATGGGGAAGTTTTTTGCCAGTAGGAGCCACGCGGCGCACACCGTGCTGGAATCGGTTTTCAGGTAGAGAGGGGCTTCGGCAGCGAGGAGCGTCGGAGCCCAGAGGGCAACAACGGCGATCAAAGGCCGGCATCTTGCAGGCAACGCTCTATGCATTCCAGAAGCACTTCATGACCACGATGACCGCCAAGCCGGAACCGCAGCGCCGGTGAAGAAAGCCGCCGGATCCGGCCGGAAGGCCATTCCGTTCGCAAATGCGTGGGCCGCGGCCCGGAGTTGGCCATAGTCGGGACGCGCGGGCCAATGGGACACGCAGGTGGTGCCAGGCAACTCCCGAGGCCGTGGCTTCAGAAACCCGGCGACGCGGGCGCCCCTTCGGGCCCCTCACGCTTGCCTATCCGATGTCCAAGGAACGGGCGGGAGGCCCGGCGGCCGGTTGTCCCTTGCCTTTCAGCGCCACGGCGACGGATACGGCCAGGCTCAGCGCGAGCAGGGCCAGTACCAACGTGTCATGGACTGGTGCGGACGCCCTCAGGCGCAATGGCGTTTCGTTGTCTCCCATCTTGAAGGTGATGAAGACTGGTTTGCGCGAGACTTCGACGAAGTCATTGAGGACGGCCTTGCTGTAGCCGGAGTAGATGTCGTGGGCGACAGGCGAACCACCCAGCAGGCCGGGATCAAGCGCCACACGGGCGATGCCGTGCCCAGTCAGAGCGGGCTCATACCACAAAACGAGGGTGCAATCGCCGTTCTCCCGCTGGTAGAGGGTGGAGCGGAGTTGTCGGGCCGCCAGCCCGCCGGACACCTTGACGAGGTCGGAGCGAATGGTGCTGTTGGTGCAATGCTTGGCGAAGAGGCTGTAGGCATGGGCCGCTGGTTTCCATTGCCCACCCGGCCCGAGCAACCCGAAGAAGCCCTCGGAGTTGGTGGCATCGTTCTGCTGGGCGCTCAGGCCCCAATCGCGGAAGCAGTACCAGATGATCGTCTCGACCTCGAAGGAGGTGGCGATGACGTGGGCTTTGACGACATGCTCGGCCAGTTCTTCGCTGGACACGCGCCACGGATAGGAGCCGCCGTCGGGATCGCCGATTTCAGTGCACCAGATACTGCCCTCATGCCGGTGTTTTCGCGCCGCGGCGATGACCTTGGCGATCTCGGCGTAGTACGTGCGTGGATCCGGGGTGTAGAGGTGAAAGGCAGGGTGATCGACCAGATCCAATGCGCCTCTGGCGTACAGGGCGTCGATTCCCGGGGACGTGCTCAGCCCGACGGGGGACGCCATGGTCGTGCCTACGACACGAAGCTCTGGATCGATCTCGTGGAGCAACTCCGCAGTCTGTATGGCCAACGGGTAGAAGTCGGCTTGGGGCCCGCCCCAGAAGATGTCGAGGTTGGGTTCGTTCCAGATCTCCCAGGCATAGACCTTGTCTTTATACCGGGTAACGACGCGCCGGACATACTCCAGGAACAGAGGGATATCCTCCGGCGCAACGTAGGCATTCCGGCTTTTGCCATCGGGAGAGGTCTCGACAGCGTTGTTGTCATATAGCAGGAGGGCGATGATCCGGATGTTGTTTTGCGCCGCCGTCTCGACGAACTCGTCGTAGCGGTCAAAACGCCAGGTTTCCGGATCCGGTTGCACGCCGCGCCAATGGAAGTCGGTGCGGATGATGGTTACACCAAGCTGGTTCAGTTCCTCAATATCCGCCGGATCGGCATGACACAGGCCGGTGGGTTCCGCCACGGCGACCTGGGGGGCGCGTCGCACCTGGAAGGGCGGCGCCATGTGACACCCGACCGCGAAGGCCGGCGGCAGGATGACGAGCGTCAGGATAGCCAGGTAGAGCAATCCGCAGGACAACGAAGACGGGATGGGCGACGCTGGGGACGGTGCCGGAGGCCCGGCAGGCTGGGCAGCGAACCGTTTTGCGGCCGCCAGGAAGACGACGGACAATGCGAAGAGGACGGCCATTGCGATGCCGGCGACGCGCATCACTTGAGGAATAATGGGCAACTCATAGTGGCCGGTATTCACGAGCCCAGAGAAACCAAAGACGGACATGGCGGCTGCCCAGACCCCGAGCATGAGAATGGTGAACAGAGAATAGGCCGGGGGGCGATGGCGGGCAGAGGAGTCATAGAGCACCACCAACCCGTATCCTGCGGCCAGGGGCATGAGCGGCTGGCTCCACTCGCCCGGAAGCAACAGGCCGGTGATGATCAGTGCGTGGGTCGCGATGTGTATTCGGAACCGAAGTGCGCCCATGGCCGCGAGAGCGCCCAGGAAGAACCACGGGGAGATGAAGGGCTGGAAAGCCATGAAGTACTTGGTGTCGAGATTCCCCAGCGGGCTGCACGTGCGTAGCAGCCGGAGCAGGGCGAGGAGCATGAGCATGATGAAGGCGCCGGTTCCGAGCGCGCGGGAAGCCCCTTCCAGACGGCTTCCTCTCGATGAGCGTGCTGAAGCGGGCCGGAGCGTGCGGCGTTTGGCGTAGGGCGCGAGGCAGGCATGAAGAAGCAGTGAGAACACCCAGGCCCAGGCTGGGCTCGCCATGGATGCAGCAACGCCCAACAGCCCGGCCCAGACGACCACGAAGATCAGGAGCAGGATCGAGCTTCGCATCGGGGCCGCTTCGACGGACCGTTCCTCCTGGAACCGCACATGAACGGCCAGATTGGCCAGGAACAGGAGACTGATTCCGCAACTCCACAGGTAGAAGGGCCAGGAAAGGGGCAACCACATGTTGAAGGGATCGGCAACCGTCAAGCCGATGATGAGCAGCAGGTTACAGAGGCATACAGACCAATGGAGCAAGCACTCCAGGCGGAGCAATGCGGCCCTGAAGAACCTGTTCAGGCAGAGGCCCCCGGCCAGGAGGAATAGAGCGAAAGGGGCACAGGCCGGCACGGCCGCCCAACTGTTCTCCGTGCCCAGGGGCCAGCTCTTCGACAGGATCCAGTAATACTGGGTGGCGGTCAGGATGCAGAGTTCCCCCCAGGCCAGGATGTAGAGGAAGGAGCCCAATGCTCGAGCAGAGGGATTGGGTTGTTGCAGATTATCTGAGTCAGCGTGTGTGCCCGGCCCTGCCGTGGTCGATGTCATCACGGGTATCCTCTCGTAATAATCGTGCGCACTGGAAGACGATTTCCCCCGCCGTCGGTGTGTTCGTTCACGATTACCGGCCACTCGTATCGGTGGCCTCGCCCCACAAACAGTCCTACCCTTCAGATCGAGCCCAAGGCTGGCCTTGGGCCTCAAAAGCCCCTTCGTCGCCACCCCGCGGTGCGTTCAGGCTCAGGGCGAACCCACCCGCCTCCCGGTGTGGCCCGACGGTGTTGTACCCGCGGTGCCCCCGCGGTGTCAAGAGCTTGAGCCCTGAGGAAGCTGTCGATGGCCGCCCCATTCCGCGCTCCGTCACGAGGCCTATTCTGAAGCGCCTTCCTCGGAGACGTAGACATCCCAGACGCGCATCGAGTTCACCTGCAAGCGGCTGTAACCCGTGTCGCTGGGAGTCCAGGAGAAGCCGGCATCGGCGAGGGGGCGTGGGTTGAGGCGTCTGAGTGCGCGAGGGGCCACCCACTTGGGGAGGCGGAACTGGATGTCCACGTCCGTCAAGTCCGCATCGGTATCGTTCACGACCTGGATGACCACCCGGTTGTCGGCGGTGTGTGAAGCCGTGAGTGCGATCCCCTCTGAGGGGGTCTTGAGGTGAGTGCGGAAGAACACGTTGTCGGCGACGAGATCGAGGTGCTGTTCGATGAAGGTGAAGGAGTCGGCCACGGCGGCGGCAACCTGCGGATGCGTGAAGATCGTGTCTCTCTCGCTGAAACCGGGCTTGTCGGGATCGTCGCTGTAGTTGTGGGCCCATACCATGGGACAACCCCCGGCGGACACGACGGAGGCGATGAGGCGCTCGTAGACGCGGCCCGTCTCTGGGGCCCATTCGGCGCCGGTGGTGAGAATGAACCAGAGGGGTTTCCTGCCGCCATCGTACTGATCGTCTCTGACCATGGCGCGACAGTCCCGTTGGGTGCCGCCGCTTTCGCGAAACAACACGTTCCCGGCCGGCCCGAGAACACGCATACTCCGGTGGCGGGAGGAGCCGCAGGTGTTGGAGGTGACCACGAACTCCTTGTCCGGGTTGGTGCGCTTGAGGGTGTCGTAGATATCGCGGACGTGCCAGGCCAGGCGCCCTGAGAGCCAGTTCCGGCGCACCTCGTCGGGCGCGGTGAAGATGTCCATGCCGGTGTGCTCGCGAAAGAGCTTCTGGCAGTGCTCGCAGAAACAGGACTCGCCGCACTTGTCCATGTAGTCGGGGTTATCGACGAACATGCCGTCCATGCCGAGTTCCGCTTCGCGCCGGGCGATGTCTGTCCACCGATCGTGCCAAGGAGAGTTGAAGCAGTAGCAGTACCGGTGCTGGCGGATGTGGTCGGGCTGGTAGTGCTGCGGCTGGCCCTGCCGGTTGCGTTGCACCCAGTTCACATGTTCTCCGGCGTGGAACTTCTCCTCGGCGTAGGTGCCGTCAAAGTAGCCCATGACTTTCATGCCGCAGTTGTGGGCCTCCTCGACAAATCGGGCCACCTCGTCCCATGTGCCTTCCGGGCACCACCCGTTCGAGGTCTCGGGGACGTGGTAGAGGATGAGGACGTTTGCGTGGTATTTCTCGCGGATCTGGGGCAGCCGCTCGATGTCCTCGTAGCGGACGCCGAGCACACGGGCCCCTTTCGCCCACTGAGGCGTGGCGGGAGAAGATCCGCCCGCCTCCCGCGGCAGCACCTCCTGGGCTCGCCCGGGAAAGACGCCCAGACACAGCAGTACAACCAGCGCGGCCGCCTTTGCCGCCCACACACGGGGCGAAGCACAAGGGCGGGTGACTCTCCATGTCCTCATTGACTCCCCCTCCTCTCCCGCACGGCGGCGGGCACGTTGCACCCCCGTCCGCATTCTTGTCCGAAGCCCCGACAGATTACGGACTTGCCCATGCTACGGCTCCCAGCCCGCGCATTCAAGTGGTGTCTGTAGCCCCTGGCGTCTGTAGCCCCAAATCGTCTCGTAACTTGGGGTACGGCGCGTGAGGCAAGCTCGGCCTCGCGAGTTGTGCTTACGCGATGCTCACCCAATGGGTGACTATGTGGCCGAGCGGAACCCGCGC
>JAFGTL010000568.1 GCA_016934125.1 Candidatus Hydrogenedentota bacterium | reverse complement strand
GGATCCGGAACGAACTGGGGATGAGCATCTACCAACTCGATCGCCCCATGGCCGATCACGATCTCGGATTCGCCGGATTCGGCGATTACTGGCGGCGGTGTGTGCGAACGGGGGCGACGTATGCCGAGATCGCGGCACGGTGCCGGCGTAGCGCCGATCCGATGTGGCAGCGAGAGTGCGTGAACAACGTGGCGTGGGCGGCTGCGTATCTCGTGGCCGTGGTGTTGCTTGTGGTGGGATGCGCGTGGATCCGTTGGGCGGTGGCGGCGGCCGCGGGCCTGGTACTGGTGCGGAAGGCGATCCAGACGGCCCGCCGGGGACACGCCATTGCCGTGGCCTCGGTGTACGCGCTGCACACGTATTTCGCGAAGCTGCCTTTGGCGTTCGGCGAGTTCCGCTGGCTGCTTGCGCAGGCGCGGAGGAAGCGCTAGATCCGTGGCCGCAGTGGGGGCGGCGGCCTGACAGATAGGAGGGCCTCATGTCGATGTCTATCGTTCTCTCGTTTGCGCTTGGCCTCATGTCGGCCGTGTACACGCCTGACGTGGCCGTGTCGGCCTCGTCCGATTCGGGCGGGAAGTACGCGCCCGGGAGGGCGGTGGACGGCGACTCGAACACGCGCTGGGCGTCGGCGAAGGATCCGGCCCTTCCCCAATGGTTCGAGGTGCGTCTCGATGAGCCCTCGATGGTGGATGCGGTGTTCCTCGAGATCGCGGTTGACAACCTGTACTCGGACTGGAAGGAGATCGAGCTCACGTTCTCCGAAGGCGAGCGGGTGCAGCGTTCGCTCAAACCCGAGAGCCGGATGGCAGCGGTGGGCTTTGAGCCGCGGCGGACGGAGTGGGTGCGGGTGTCGGTGCTCTCGGTGCACCACGAGCGAGCGTACGTCGGGTTGTACGAAGTCCACGTTGCATACCAGGCCTCCGAGGATCTCCAGGGAGCCCTCGCGGGCACGGTGCCGCTGCCCGAGGATGCCATCGAAGCCCGCGGGCGGACGGGGCATCCCTGTGTGAACGTGACAGCGGACGATGTGGCGCAGGCCCGGGTGCGCGCTGAACGCTACGACTGGGCCCGAGCGGAGCGGGACACGATCATCGAGGAGGCGGAGTCGTGGCTCCGCGAGACGGATGAATACTGGATGCAGTTCGTGCCGGAGCCGGGCGCCTGCTACGCCTATGGGCGCACCGGATGCCCCATTTGCGGGGGGACGTTCGGCACCTGGTACGGCGCCAACTGCTCCTGGGACAACCCGCGGAAGGTGGTTTGCTCGAACGGGCATGTGCTGCCCAACGACGAGTATCCGGACGATGGGACAGGCTACAAGGCCGCCGACGGCCGCACCCATTACCTTGTCGGGGTGTGGAACGCCTGGGTGACGGAGCGATGGACGCAGTTCGCGCTGCCGGCGCTGTCGCAGGCGTATGCGTTGACGGGCGATGCGCGATACGCGGATCGGGGCGCGCTGCTGTTGGACGCCTTGGCGTCTGTATACCGTGAATCGACGAGCGGTTCGTGGGACTACCCGAGCAACCCGCCGAGCGGCCGCCTGTGCCGGCCGTGGTATCAGGTGGCGCGGACGCTCGTCATGTACGTCGATCAGTACGATCTCCTGTACAACAGCCCGGCCATGGACAAGCCGTCGATGCGCGCGTCCGGCAACGCCGGGCGGACGCTCACGCGCCGCGAGAACATCGAGCAGAACCTGCTGCTGGACGGGGCGTACTACTGCTATGCGCACAGCTTCAGCGGGGCGCTCCACAACGGCCACGCGGATTACATGCGGGGGGCGCTGGCCGTCGGGTGTGCGCTCGACGTGCCCGTGTACGTCCGCAACGCCATCGAGAGTCCGTTCTCGATTCGCACGATGCTCGCGAACAACATCGATCGCGACGGGCGCTATTACGAGACGTCGCTCGGCTACGCGATTCATGCCCGCAACCTCTACCTGACCTTTGCGGATCCGCTGTACAACCTGCGGAGCGAGGAGTATCCGGAGGGAATCAACCTGTACGACGATCCGAGGTTCCGCTCGTGCACGCTGCTTCCCGACTTGCAGGCGACGCTGGCCGGGCGGATGCCGAACTTCGGCGATATGGCCCCGGATACGTCCTATCGGCCCAAGCCGGATCATCCGTATTCGGAGACGGATTACGACTTCCTCGAACGCCTGTACGCGCGCACATCCGAACCGGCGAAACGGGCCGAACTCGGCGCGGCGCTGGAATGGCTGTGTCAGGGGGAATTGGGTGTGCGGCGCAGCAACGCGCGCCGGCGGAACTGGCTTCTGTGGCACGCGGCCGAACCGCCCGAGGCCGAGGGGGCCCTGTCGCCCGGGCTCGATGCGCGCGTCAACCGCTCGTGGGTGGCCGGCATGAAGGGCCTGGCCCTGTTGCGGGCGGGCGATCAGGCGGCCCTGCTGCGGTTCGGCCCGTCGTTGAACCATGGCGATCCGGACGACTTGGGCCTGCTCTACTACGCGAACGGATACGAACTGAGTTACGACATTGGCTACGGGTTCGGAAGCGCGCACTGTCACGTGGGCTGGGCGTCGCAGACGGTCAGCCATTGTCTGGTAACCGTGGACGAGACGACGCAGTTCAAAGGGGAGATTGGCACCTCGGGCGGGAGTCTGTATCAGTTTGCCGATCTGCCGGGCGTCAAGGTGGTTGAGGCGTCGAGCGAGCGGAGCTACGCGTCGCTGGGCGTGTCGAGGTACCGGCGCACGGTGGCGCTGGTGGCCGACGGCGGATACCTGTTCGATCTGTTCGAGGTGGCGGGGGGGCGCCAGCACGATTACGGATGGGGCAGCATCGGGGTG
>JAFGTL010000567.1 GCA_016934125.1 Candidatus Hydrogenedentota bacterium | reverse complement strand
GGCAACAAGAACCACGCCACCGTGATCGTCGCCTGCAGGAAGGTGGACGAGATGCTCGCGGGCGACGAGCAGATCAACTGGCAAGCGCCGCACGGCAACAAGGTAGCCCGCGCCCGCGCCGTCCTAGCCGACCTCGAAGACAGCATCGCCCGCTGAGAATGGGCATTGTCCTCAATCGACGGCACAGTATGTCTCCCGTGCGAAACAGGCGCGACAACCGTGCCTGACAGAGCGAATCGTCAAACGGGCCCAGCCACTGGATTGGATTACGGATTGCCGGTGAATTCCCGGAGGACCCGCAGGGTTTCGCCGGTGTCTTCGAGCTCGAAGATGCGGGGGCGGGCGCCACGGCCGTTGGGGCTGTGCAGGACCATCATGAGTTTGCCGTCGAAGGTGTCGAAGAGCATGGCGTGGCCGCCGTCGTCGGTGTAGATCGGCTCGGGCCGTTGCGTCCAGGGGCCGGCGAGCTTGCCGGAGTCGGAGACGGCCACGCCGGTCGTGTAGCCGCCTTTGCCGAAGCTCGACCAGGTCATGAACAGCTTGCCGGACTTGCTCTTGCGCAGATAGGGCGCGTCGGTGACGTAGCAGCCCTCGCTCTGCTTGAGGGCCCACGGGGCGTCTTGGGCATCGAACAGCCGCGTCGGCTCGGTGACGGCCGCGGACAGGTCGTCCTTCAACTGCACGTACTCGATCGTGCCGATGGTGATCTGCACCCACTCGTGGGCGAAGACCATGTGCGGCACGCCGTCCTCGACCCACAGCGTGCCGTCGAGCGTCATCATGTCGGCCGGCGGCGTCGCGTGGTCCTGAAACGCGGTGAACGGGCCGGACGGCGAGTCCGAACCGAGGATCGCCGAGCCGCGCGTCACGCGGGGCCGCCAGTTGCGCCATTGCTCGGGAAAGCGGTTGCGCGTGTCGAACGTGAGGAACAGATAGTATCGGCCCTTGTAGGCGTGCAGCTCGGGGGCCCAGATGCCGCCGACGGGGATGTCGCCCCAGACGTCCTGCGGCGGGGTGAAAATCGTGTGCGGGCCCTGCCAGGTGGCCAGGTCCTTGCTGGTGTACTGCCGCACGCTGCGCCCGCCCGGGCCGATCATGTAATAGGTCTTCGAAACCGGGTCGGGCAGAATGCAAACGTCCCGCATGCGTATCTGCGACAATGGAGTAGTCTCATCGGAATCCTGCATCATTCCGCGGCGCGGCATCGGGGCTGCGGCCGGCGTCGCCGCCGGTGCGACACTCGACAGAGACGCACAGACCAGCAACGCGAAGATGGATATGAACCTTCTCATGAATTCTCCTTTAGTTGTTTCGGTGCAAACGACTCACAAACGCAGATCTCACGGCCGGCTCAGCAGCCATCGCCGGTTGGCATTGTGGATGCATGATAGACGCGCGAACGGCCAACGGCCTGCTCCCGACAGAGACAAGATAAATGCTCCAGCGTAACACATGGTTGCCCATCTTAATCCCGGAGTCCTTCGACGTGTAGGACCATCTTGCGTTCTCCTGCAACCAATTTCCGTACGGGACGGACTTCGTGGACGCCGTGGATACATCCCCGCCCTCGCTGCGTTCACCGGGTTTTTCACCCTTCCATACGGGCAGCAGCGGTGTTACCCTGTAGTGTGCGATTTCAACCGGACGCTGCACGGCAGCGACATAGTGGCCTGGAGGACATCGTATGGCAGACCAACTCAATCGACGGCGGTTTCTCGAGGCGGTGGGCATGGGAGCGGCGGCGCTGGCGCTGCCTTCGATGGGGCAATCCGCCGGCGGGACGGCCGTCGAGGGGCGGGCGATCGAGCTGCCCGAGCAGTGGCTCAACCCGCCGAGCGAGTTCTCGCAGGCGCCGTTCTGGTTCTGGAACGACAAGCTGTCGGAGGCGGAGTTGCTGCGGCAGATCGAAGACTTCCAGGCCCACGGCGTGCAGGCGTTCACAATCCACCCGCGGGCCGGACTGCCCAGAAGCATCGGCTGGATGAGCAAGCCGATGATCCGCTTCATGCGGTTCGCCATCGAGGAGGCGGCCAAACGCGACATGTGGGTCATCCTGTACGACGAGGGCATGTACCCCAGCGGCTCGTCGAGCGGGCAGGTGCCGGCGGAGAACCCGGCGTTTCGTACGCGGGGCCTCGTGTGCCTCGACCTCGACGAGGTCGAGGCCGGGGCCGAGGTGCAGGGTGTGCGAATCGGCGCCGACGGTGAGCCGGAACTGGCGACGGGCCAGACACTCGTCGCCATCGTGGGACGCAAGAAAGGCGGGCATCGTCTGGCCATCGTGGACCGTGCGGCCCGCGACAGCTACTCGGTCATCCGGGGCCTGCACTTCGTGCAGGACGATCCGCCCCGCCGGGCCGACCGCCGCGAGGTGCCGGAGGACCAGCCGGCCGGCGGCGATATCCTGAACCCGGAATCCGTCGCTTGTTTCATCCGGCTCGTCTACCAGCGCTACTACGACGAGTTCAGCGAGCATTTCGGCGCGACGATCAAGGCGATCTTCACCGACGAGCCCTCCATCCTCGCCCGGCGAAACGAGCGGGGCATGATGCCGGGCACGACCGGGATCATCGAACACATCAACGCCTTCCTCGGCTACGACTTCACGGAGCACCTCCCGGCGTTGTGGTACGATGACGAGCCGAACGCGGAGATGTATCGGCGCGACTACAACCGCGCTTTGCAGGCGCGCCTGGAGCAGACGTTCTACCGTCCGCTCTCCGAGTGGTGCGAGGCGCACGGCGTCTGCCTCACCGGCCACCCCGCCGCCCCCGACGATATCGGCCACTTGCGGTATTTCCAGATTCCCGGTCAGGACGTCCCCTGGCGCTACATCGAGCCGGACAAGCCCACCGCCATCGAGGGCGACCAGTCCACGCAGGCCAAGTGCGCCTCGTCGGCCATGGTCCATTTGAAACGCCGGCGCAACCTGAACGAATGCTACGGCGCCTTCGGGCACAACTTGACGTTCGACGAGATGAAGTGGCTGGCGAACTGGCTGCTCGT